>NZ_JBQHVO010000006.1:0-111090 GCF_052064465.1 Niallia sp. HCP3S3_B10
TGGTGGCCTTTTTGTCTAGTTGGGGGACGAGTCCCCCAACTAGACAAAAAGGATATTTATTCTCCCACAAACATTTTACTCATACTTTCCTTAAGGAACGTTTTAGTATGCCCTTCATTTTTGGAGATAAAAAAAACGGTGCAATAGCACCGTTTCTTATTTTGCATATTCAACCGCTCTTGTTTCACGAATGACCGTTACTTTTATATGACCTGGATAATCTAATTCCTCCTCGATTTTCTTACGAATATCGCGAGCTAATCGATGTGACTCTAAATCATCCACAAGATCTGGTTTCACCATGATTCGAATCTCACGTCCTGCTTGGATTGCGAATGATTTCTCTACTCCATCATAAGATTCAGAAATCTCTTCTAATTTCTCAAGTCGGCGAATATAATTTTCTAATGTTTCTCTTCGTGCTCCTGGCCTTGCAGCTGAAAGTGCGTCAGCTGCTGCTACTAGTACAGCGATAATTGAAGTTGGTTCTGTATCACCATGATGGGATGCGATACTATTGATTACAACAGGATGCTCTTTATACTTGGTAGCAAGCTCGACACCAATTTCCACATGGCTTCCTTCTACTTCATGGTCAATAGCTTTCCCAATGTCATGTAGTAGTCCAGCTCTGCGGGCAAGGGTTTGATCTTCCCCAAGTTCAGCAGCTAAAATTCCTGATAATTGAGCCACTTCCATACTATGCTTTAAGACATTTTGTCCATAGCTTGTACGGAATTTTAAACGTCCAAGAATCTTAATTAAATCTGGATGTAATCCATGAACTCCGACTTCAAACGTAGTTTGTTCCCCGATTTCACGTATATGTTCATCCACTTCCCGGCGCGCTTTATCAACCATTTCTTCAATACGAGCTGGATGGATACGCCCATCCTGAACGAGCTTATCTAACGCAAGTCTTGCAGTTTCACGTCTTATTGGATCAAAACCAGAGAGAATAACTGCTTCTGGTGTATCATCAATAATTAAATCAATTCCTGTTAATGTTTCAAGTGTTCGAATATTTCGACCTTCACGACCGATAATTCGCCCTTTCATTTCATCATTTGGAAGGTTTACAACGGAAACTGTAGTCTCTGCAACATGATCGGCCGCACAACGTTGGATTGCAAGTGACAGAATTTCTTTAGCCTTTTTATCTGCTTCTTCTTTTGCTCTAGTATCACTTTCTTTGATCATTACCGCAATATCATGAGCAACTTCTTGCTCTGTACGGTCTAAAATGATGGACTTTGCCTCTTCTCGAGTCAAGCCAGAAATGCGCTCTAGTTCTGTTTGTTGCTTGCGAACCATCTCGTCCACTTTGCTTTCCATCTCTTCCATATGCTGTTGTCTTTTATTAAGAGAATCGTCCCTCTTTTCTAAAACTGATTCACGTTTGTCTAACGCTTCTCCCTTGCGATCAAGATTTTCCTCTTTTTGCAATAAACGATTTTCTTGTTTTTGTAGTTCATTTCTTCGATCACGAACTTCTAGTTCTGCTTCACTACGAAGCTTGTGAATCTCATCCTTTGCTTCTAACAAAGCTTCTTTTTTCAATGCGTCTGCTTCACGCTTTGCATTTTCAATAATTTGTTCAGCAGTCATTGTTGCATTGCTAATTTTTGCATTAGCATTGGACTTTCGAATAAAATATACAACAAAGCCAACAACGGCAATAACGATTAGAATAAGCAAAATGGAGATGATCTTTAATAGTGGATCCATCATTTTCACCTCCTCTTGCTATCAAATTGTGTTTGTTACGATTTTAAAAGTATTGGCTTAATGTTCCTTTTTTCAATCGAAATTTTCCCTAGTCATTTTATCGTTTTCTAGGTTTTCATACTTATAAAAATGTAAAATATACAATTCAATTGTATAGTTGTACCAATTTATTGTCAAGACTTTGAACTAGTAGGATTAACCTATTTCTCATTGGCTATCTTGTTAGCCTTTTTCTCTAACAATTGCTCTATTATTCCTATATATGTATGAAATTTCTCCCTATTAAACATAATAGATTATCATATTCTAACCTATCATCCGTATTATGGTCAGAAAATAGGGTTGTTAAACCTAATTGAGTCTTTTATTCTGTATGTTTTTCTCTAGAAATCTCATTAAAATTAGGCTGTTTTCGTAAAGTTTGTTGCTATCGCCCGCAGCCTGAAACTATAATAAAATATCATCGAATAAACGATAGATTCTATTAGCTAGTCTAATCGTCACTTTATTCATAATCAATCAAAAAAAGATGGTAAAGTGGATATGCCACTATACCATCTTTTGGTAAACAATTAATCGATTAATTCAAATTGTTCTTGGTCGTCATTTTCAGGTTTTAGTGTTAATTCTTTATCTAGCCCGTAATGATCACGTATTTTCTTTTGAATTTCTAGACGCATTTCTTTGTTTTCTTTCAAGAATTGTTTTGCATTTTCACGGCCTTGTCCTAATCTTTCATCATTATAGGAATACCAAGCGCCACTCTTTTGAACAATATCAAGATCTGATCCAAGATCAATAATCTCGCCTTCTTTAGAGATACCTTCTCCATACATGATATCTACTTCTGCCACTTTGAAAGGTGGTGCTACTTTATTTTTAACCACTTTGATTTTTGTTTTGTTTCCTACCATGTCTGTCCCTTGTTTTAACGTTTCAGCACGACGAACTTCTAGACGAACAGATGAATAGAATTTCAAAGCACGTCCGCCAGGAGTTGTTTCAGGGTTTCCGAACATAACTCCGACTTTTTCACGAATTTGGTTGATAAAAATAGCAATTGTTTTTGACTTATTAATTGCTCCAGATAATTTACGAAGGGCTTGTGACATTAAGCGTGCTTGAAGTCCAACATGTGAATCTCCCATTTCTCCTTCAATCTCTGCTTTTGGTACAAGTGCAGCTACAGAGTCAATTACTAATATATCAACTGCACCACTTCGAACTAAAGCCTCTGCAATTTCTAGCGCTTGCTCCCCAGTATCTGGTTGAGAAAGTAATAATTCATCGATATTAACGCCAAGCTTTTGTGCATATACTGGATCCAATGCATGCTCTGCATCAATAAATGCTGCTTGTCCGCCATTTGCCTGAACCTCAGCAATAGCATGTAGCGCTACTGTTGTTTTACCTGAACTTTCAGGACCATATATCTCAACAATACGACCTCTTGGATATCCACCAACACCTAGGGCTGCATCTAAAGCTAATGATCCACTTGGACTAGTAGAAATGACTCTATCAGCTTGTTCTCCCAGCTTCATAATACTACCTTTACCGAATTGTTTCTCTATTTGTTTTAACGCCATTTCTAATGCAGCTTGACGATCACTCAAATACGTTCTCCTCCTTATATAAAAAATGAATCTAACTAACATGATTCATTCGTTGTTTAAAAGATTATATACTTAATATACCTTTTTTCTTTTCATTTGTACAGCAAAAAATCGAACATTCATTCGTTTTTTTATTTCTAGTGGGAGAAGCACTATTCTAGTAAGACGCAAGCAAGAAACCCTTACTTCCGTCTATTTAGTCTATTGCTGCAACATTTTCAATAAAAAATATTGACCATATTTTACACTTCTAATTCGGTTACCAGCTCTAGTACCACTTAGCACTAGAGCTTCCACTTTTGTCGGCTCCCCTTTTTTGGCTATCCCGATAAAAACGGTACCAACTGGATTTCCCTCGAGTTCATCTGGACCAGCAACACCTGTAAAGCTTATGCCAATATCAGCATTTAATAAGCTTGCAACATTTTCCGCTAGCTCTTTTGCACATTGTTCACTAACAACGCCATGTTCTTGTATGGTTGCCTCTTTTACATGAAGGATTTGATTCTTCACCTCATTTGTATAACAGACAACTCCTCCTTGGAAAATGTTTCCGGCACCAGGAATGCTCGTAACCTCTTGTTGAAATAAGCCACCAGTTAAGCTTTCTGCAGCAGCAAGAGTCAAGTTTTTCTTTAATAATACGTGTGCGAGTTCGTTCATTAACGTTGTGTCATCATATCCATAGAAGAATTCGCCTACTCGAGAGAATATTTCCTCTTCTGTCTTTGCAATTAATTTATCTGCTTCTTCCACTGAATCATGCTTACACGTAATACGCAATGTCACTTCCCCATCGCCTGCAAGTGGTGCAATCGTCGGGTTTGTCTGTGCATCAATTAAATCTTCAATTTTTGTTTCTAATAAAGACTCCCCAATACCAAAAAAGCGAAGCACACGCGAAATGATGACATCTTTACTTGTCATTTGCTCTTGTACCGCTGGAAATCCATATTTTACAAACATTGGCTGGATTTCTTTTGGTGGTCCAGGTAATAGCATATAAAAATGATTGTCTTTTTTCAGAAACATACCAGGAGCCATTCCATGGTCATTTGGAAGAACCTCACACCCTTCTAAAACTAACGCTTGTTTTTTATTATTTTCGGTCATTGTCCGTTTTGTCTTTATAAAATAGTCTTCAATTGATTGAAGTGCAGCTTTATCAAAGACTAGCTCTTTTCCTAGATGATTTGCAATCGTTTCTTTTGTCAAGTCGTCCTTTGTCGGCCCAAGTCCTCCTGAAAAAATAAGCAATTGCGCTCTACTTTCTGCAATTTTAATCGCCTCCTTTAAACGAGCAGCATTATCTCCCACAACGGTATGATAATAAACATTTACTCCTAAGTCGGCTAAATGCTTGGAAATAAATTGGGCATTTGTATTGGCAATTTGTCCAAGCAATAATTCTGAGCCAACCGCGATAATTTCTGCATTCATCTCTTGTGCTCCCCCTTTTTGTCGCTCATAAAGAAAGGACATCATTAATAAAGCAATATTCGCTTGTAAAATCGATGTCCTCATTTTTATTCCTCTATTTTATTTGGATGAAACAAAAGCTTGTTTGTTTTTTGCAAAATAATCCCAGCCAGACCAGATTGTAAAAATCAAAGCAACCCATAGTGCAAGGATATCAAATGGCAGTGAAACAAGCTCGAAAATCATGTTATGTAGTAAAAGTGCTGATATCGCAACAATTTGCGCCCATGTTTTAATTTTTCCTAGCATATTTGCTGCGACAACTTCGCCGCCACCAGCAAGTACTAATCGCAAGCCAGTTACCGCAAATTCTCTACTGATGATAACAATAGTAATCCACGCAGGCGCCATATCTAATCCTACTAAAACAATTAGTGCAGAAGAAACTAATAATTTATCTGCTAAAGGATCTAGGAACTTCCCTAAGTCAGTTACTAGATTATATTTTCTTGCAAAGTGTCCATCAATCCAATCCGTTGTGGATGCAATAATAAAAATCAAGGCACCGATAAAATGTGTCATCGGTAAGGTAACTCCTAAAAGTGTTAGCTCTCCCCAAGAAAAATCTACTAGCATTATTACTAGAAAGACAGGGATTAATAAAATTCTTGCTACCGTAATCTTATTTGGTAAATTCATCTTACATCCTCCATTACCATGACGATCATCGCCACTTCCATAAAAATAAATTAAAACCATTAGTATTATAACCTAAATACGTTAGAATAGCGAAAAAATAGTCATCGAATGGATGACTATTCTTCTTTTACGTATTTAATGACAAGATCTTGTCTAGAGGAAGAATCACCTAACTCTAATTTCTCATCATTGACAAAAACATCTACCTGACTATTTCCGATAATGATATTAGCTTCAGTCTCTTTTGATAGATCTACTTCTTTGGTATCAGATCCATCTTTTTCAAGAATACCTTGGAAAAACGAATAGTTCTTCCCATTTTGGATATCGACCCAAACTTTTCCAGTGGGAACAAGCTTCACAACAAACTTTTCCGCATTTTCTACCTCATAAGTAGTTGTTCTTCCCTCTGTTTCTTTTTTAGTAATCTCTTGTTTTGGTTTTTCTTCCTCTTCTACCTTTTTCTCTTCTTCCTCTACTACTTTCTCTTCATCTTTATTTGCATTCTCTTCTGTTGCTTTTTCTTGTTCTTTTTCATTTAATGCATCTGATTTCATATAAACAGAATTTTGTTCCGTATCATTACTAGACTGTTTTTCTGGATCGGAATCTTTTGCATACACAAAATACCAGAACAAAAAGGCGACAGCTAAAACCAATATAGCTATAAGTATAGTTGGCAGGATATCAAGTACCTTGGAACTCGCTCCGTCTAACGATCTCCTTGAGTTCACTCTCGATAAATTTTGCGGTAACTCATCATTTGCCGTTGTCGGTACTTCCTCTTTATATTCTTCAAATAATTCTTCTGGCACCAAATCGACCGCTTCAGCGTATTGTTTGATAAATGCCCGTGTATAAAATTTACCTGGCATCATACTATAATTACCTTCTTCAATGCCAACTAAATAACGAACTTGGATTTTTGTAATCTCCTGTAATTGCTCTAATGTTAGTCCTTTTGCTTCTCTAGCTTCCTTTAATCGATTTCCTAATTCACTCAAGATAACACCTTCCAACTTACTAAAAATCAAAACCCTCGAATCCACTTTCTATGGCAAGAGCATTCTTTTTATGAACGTCATAAAGAATCTCCTCACCCTGCTCATGTCTTAGTTCAATAATATAATCAAAATCGTCTAAAGTGTATTCTGTATTATGTACAAAGGCATCAGGATGTTCTACCACTTTGATACAGGGCAGGCGCATCACTTCTCGAATTACGGCCCAATGTCGCTCATTGATTTGCTTAGAAGATACAATTCCATCAATGATAAATAAATTGTTTTCATTATATTCTCCTTGCATTAAGGAATGGCGGATTGTCTGCTTTAACAAGGTGGAGCTTACTAAAAGCCATCTTTTATTTGCACAAACACTGGCCGCAACAATAGATTCGGTTTTGCCTACACGTGGCATTCCTCTAATGCCGATTAGTTTATGACCTTCTGTTTTAAATAATTCAGCCATAAAATCTACTAACAATCCAAGCTCATAGCGAACAAATCGAAATGTCTTTTTATCATCCGCATCTCTTTGAATATACCGACCATGTCTCACCGCAAGTTTATCTCTTAAAGAAGGTTCTCTAAGCTTGATTACTTTTATTGTGTCCATAGTATAGAGAATAGATTCTAACCTTTTTATTTGTTCTTTATTTTTCGCTAACATTAATAAGCCGCGACGTCCATCGTCTACCCCATTAATCGTAATAATATTGATAGAAAGCATCCCTAGTAAAGAGGAGATATCCCCTAATAGACCAGGTCGGTTTTTTTGAATTTCGTATTCTAAATACCATTCCTTCTGTTCCAAAAAAATCCTCCTACAAATATCAAGTGAAAATTTCTAGTCTTTTAATTTCTATCATATAGGAATAGTATAAATAATCAAGAAAAAAGGGATAAAAATAGAAAAAAAGATAGACTTTTTGCAGAAAAGCTGTTTTCTAGAAAAATGGTGCTTTATTTGAGGTTTAGTGGGGATACTTTCTTCTTGCACGGTTGTGATGATGGTTGCTCTTTATAGGTGCTTTTGCTTTGGGGAATGGCTGTATTTTTACTGGTGGTTTAGACTGGATTGCTCTGTTAACTTGTGTGCTACTTTTTCTTGCTTTCAGGCTTAGAGACGCTCTCTCTGTTACCTTTCTCCCTACTTTTCTTTCTCTCGGGCTCAGAGACGGTCACTAATTCAACAAACACCATCCACCTCCTATCCCCAACAGAAAAAGCTCGATAAATATTCCTCTATTCATCGAGCTTCTTTATCACCTAATTATTTTGTTCCGTTATTATGAACTAGTTTTACCATCATATTAGCGATTGCATGTTGTTCTTGTTCATCTGCAACTGACCATAGATCAGATAGAATTTTTTCTTGTTCGTTTTTGGGTTGAACTTGATTGGATAGGTAATCTCCTATTTGAAAAGCAAGATCTCCTATTACCGCTTGGTTCATTCCCTCGTTTTCAGCATGATGAAGACGATCTGCTAAAAAGTCTTTCCATTGATCCCAATTTTCTAAGATAGACATATGAAATACTCCTTTCATTGCTTAAGTGTGCATTACATCATTATTTTGGATAGTTCCTGAAATAATATGCATGAAAAGCAATTGGAAAAAGTATTACATATGCCATCCTCCATTTAGGGAAAGAACTTGTCCTGTCATATAGGAGGATTTCTCTGATAATAAGAATGATATGCATTCTGCCACCTCTTTCGGCCTTCCTACTCTTCCCATTGGGATTTCTTCTTCGATTATTTGCATTTCCTCTGGCGAAAATGACTGAAGCATATTTGTTTCAATGGCGCCAGGCGCAACTGCATTTACCCGAATACCATTGTAGGCAAGCTCCTTGCTTAACGCCTTCACAAAGCTTATTTGTGCTCCTTTTACAGCGGAATAAGCCACTTCCATCGCAGCCCCTACCTGCCCCCATATACTTGTTATTACGATAATATTTCCACTTTGCTTTGAAAGCATTTTTGGTAATAGCTCTCTTGTTATACACATCATCGATTGAACGTGGACACTCCATAAATCCATCATTTCTTTATCCTGTAAATCTGTAAATAACCCATATGTACTAATGCCGCTCGCATGAACAATGCCATCGATTGTAAAAATATTTCCGACCATTTTCTTATAAGCGTCTGGTTGTTTTAAATCTGCTCGAATGGGAACATATTCTCCCCCATATCCTGATAACGCTGCAAGTAACTTATCCATTGCAGGTTGATTTTGATGAAAATGTAAATAAAGGGAATACCCTTCTTCAGCCAACTGTTTCGCTATTGCTTGTCCTATTCCACCAGATGCGCCCGTAACTAAAATCCATTGCCCCATTCCTTTTTTCACTCCATATACACCCTTATTTATCTAAACAGCAACAGACACAAAGCAAGCCATCCTTTGTGTCTGCATTCCCATTATTTCGGCACTACTTGGCATGTCGTGATTCTGTCTTCCTCCAATAATTTAGTCGCCGCGTTTTTAATATCTTCTACTGTGATTTCCTCCACAGTAGGCACTACATCAAATAAATTCATCTCATTAAATGCATAGCGTGTAAATTGGTTCGCAATATATTCTGGTGAATTAATCGCACGCAAGAATGAACCAATTTTCTTTTTCTTTGTTCTTTCTAATGTCTCGCTTGTAAAATCACCTGTTTTCGCTTTCATGAGGATATCTTTGATGGAAGCTTCCAACTCATCAGGATCACTTGTATCTCCACCAATCATCGCAAACCCAAAGCCATGCTCCTGCGTATAATCATAAGCAAAAGTATCATCAATTAAACCACTTTGGAAAAGGTTTTGATAATTCTCTGAGCTTTCACTAAAAAGAAAATCGAGTAATAAATTAATACTCCACTCTTGTTTCATCATTTCTTTCCCTGATTGCTCTACGTCAATCCCTTTAATTCCAACAAGGCATTTAGACGTATGGACATTCATTTTCAACACTTGCTTTTCCTTATTTACATGTTTTGGTTCTTCCGCAAATTTACGTTTTATTTCACTGTGATTCGTGTAGTCTTTTTGGTTTTGATTTTCTTTTATTTGGGCCATATATTCTTCTGGATCAACTGGTCCCACGATGAAAAGAAGCATATTGCTTGGGTGATAAAATGTATTATAGCACTCATAAAGCATATCTTTCGTTATATGGGAAATCGATTCAATCGTTCCAGCAATGTCAATTTTCACTGGATGATTGACAAACATATTTCCAATTAATCCAAAATACAAGCGCCAATCTGGATTATCATCATACATCGTAATTTCTTGCCCGATTATTCCTTTTTCCTTTTCCACTGTTTTTTCCGTAAAATAAGGCTCTTGCACAAAGTTTATCAATGTTTCTAAATTATTGGCAACATTGGATGTGCTTGAGAATAAATAGGCCGTTCTTGTAAAAGAAGTAAATGCATTCGCACTTGCTCCCTGCTTGCTGAAATCTTGAAAAACATCTCCATCTTCTTTTTCAAAAAGCTTATGCTCTAAGAAATGAGCAATTCCATCAGGGACTTGTGTGAAATCAGAACCATCAAGGGGAACAAAAGTATTATCTACCGAACCATAGTTTGTTGTAAATGTACAAAATGTTTTATTAAAGCCCTTTTTCGGTAAAATATACACTTTTAGACCATTCGCTAATTTTTCATAATATAACTCTTCTTGCAATTGAGCAAATTCTATTTTTTCCATTATGCATTCCCCTCCGATCCGGTTAAGAAATAAACAGTATCCAATTCGATTTTCTTGGCAGCTTCGATAATTTCTTCTTTAGAAACTTTACTCATCTGCTGCAGCCATTCGCCCATTTCGATATATTTGTCACTTACACTATTGTGATAGAACAACTCAATCATCCCACGGGAGGTATCTAATGTTTCCAGCATTTGATTATGAATCACTGCTTTTGTCTGCATGATTTCCTGATCAGAAAACTCTCCTTTTTTCATGAGATCCAATTGTTCTTTAATAATTTTCACTGCTTTCTCGTAGTTTTGATTATCAATCCCTGACATAACTAGCAATAGACCTTTATGGCTTTCGAGACGACTTGCTGCATAATAAGCGAGGCTTTCTTTTTCTCTGACATTAATAAACAATTTTGAATGTGAGAAGCCTCCATATATGCCATTTAGTACTTGCAGCGCAAAATATTCAGGGTCCCCATAGACAATCTGAGTACGGAATCCCATATTTAATTTCCCTTGTTTAATATCCTGAACCTCGCGTACCTCCTTCACTTCTCTTGTTTCATGAGGGGTTCTGCGGTCAATGGACTTTGCGGTTCTTTCCTTAAACGGAAATAACTCTTCGATATAGGAAGCAACCTCTTCTTCATTTAGATCCCCCACCATATACAAATCTATTTGATCCTCTGCGAGTGCCTTTTGATAATAGGAATAAAGGGATTGTGGTGTAATGCTATCCACCTCTTCTTTTTCTCCATATACGCTTAGTGCATACGGTTCGTTTTCACACATTACATCAATCACACGTTGATTAGAATAACGCATTTTATCATCATAGATTGATTGAATTCTTTGCTTTAAAGCACGCTTCTCATTTTCTATAACATTTTGATCAAAACCATTGTCTGTGACATTCGGATGAAAAATAACCTCCGCTAAAAATTCCAATCCTTTTTTTAATAAAGGAGTCGGATCTGATAAAAATTTTTCATTCACAATTTCTAATGAAAACGAAACAATGTGATATTCGCCTTTTTTAGCAAGATCGATAAAAAAGGTCGCTCCATATAACTCTTCGATATAGGAACGAAGCTTTGCTGTTGTGGGATATTTCTCGGTACTATTTTGCATCACATATGGAAGAAGTGCCCGGTGTGTTACATTTTCTTTTGTTATGGGGGTTCGCCATTTCACCACAATATTGTTTGTTTTAAATTTTTCTGTCTTTACTGTATGTAATTGAAAGCCTCCATACTTCGTGATTTTTTCCGATGCTACACTCATAACATACCTCCTACGTATACTTGCGCTAGTCATACACTACTTACTAGTATTTACTCTATTTATAAGGTTATTCTTATAAAGGATGGATTCGTTAATTTTCCTTCCACTTATGATTCTATTTCACTTATTTCATTTCCTGCTTTATCGTATAGTTTAAACACCACATAAAAATACTTTCTCTTCTGACACCAAAAAGACTCATGAAACGGCTGCACCAAAAAATGACCTAAACGACCTGATTTTTTGTTAATCGGATAAAAATTAAAAAGTGGTGTTCTGCTCATCTACTAAAAGCTGTTTAGGTTGTGCTTACAGAGTTCCGCAGCACATTTATAGTTCATACCAAGGTACGTATAATTCCCTCTAGAATCTTTTTCAAACTTAATAATAAAGACCTGTCCTTCTCCATTAGTAAAATCAACCATTCTATTTTTTCCCTGCTAATAACGTTTATGCAATATTGTATATTCAACATATCATTTGGATTACGTCTATTTCAACCAAAAATGAATATAATCCCATTTATTTTATGCCACGAACAAGTTCAAAAGATTATTTATTCAAAAATAGGAAAAAAATAAAGGAAGCGAATAAGATGAAAAGGAGAAATGATGATGCCAAAACTTGTTTTAATTCGCCACAGGGAAAGTGTTTGGAATGTAGAGAACCGTTTTACCGGATGGACTGATGTCGAGCTATCCGGAACGGGATTAACAGAAGCAAGAGAAGCGGGGATGATTTTAAAAAGGAATGGCTTTTACTTTGATACTGCCTTTACTTCCTATTTAAAAAGGGCTATCCGCACCCTATGGATTATCCTTGATGAAATGGACAGTATGTGGATTCCCGTCCATAAAACATGGAAGTTAAATGAACGCCATTATGGCGCTTTACAAGGGCTTAATAAAGCAGAGACAGCGGAGAAATTCGGCGAAGATCAAGTACAGCTGTGGAGAAGGTCCATGGATGTTCGGCCACCTGCTCTCAGTAAAGAAGATCCTCGATACACAATCAATGATCCTCGCTATGGGCAGCTAAAAGAAGGAGAATTTCCGTTAACAGAAAATCTTGCCGATACGGAAAAACGAGTTTTAACCTACTGGGATCAAGAAATCGCCCCAATGTTAAAGAGAAACAAAAAAGTTATCATTGCTGCACATGGCAATACTATTCGGGCTATTATTCAGTATTTAGACAATGTTTCATCAGATGGCATCGCCTCTTTGAACATCCCAACAAGCATTCCATTGGTTTATGAACTAGATGATAGCACCCTTAAGCCTATTCATCATTATTATTTAGATATGAACGGGGAAGTTCCAGCCAACGTCATTCCAAAACATATTCCAATTGAATTATTAGATAAAGAAATAAAGACGAAAGCGATTAATACACATGAGGAATAAGAAATCATAGGTTAGAAAGGATTTTTTTCCGAGAATAGGAACGAGAATGGAAAATAACTAAATAGAAGATCTGTAAGAGCGAATAATTATCAAAAGTGGTTTTCATTCCCTCAGTGAACTGTGAAGAGACTCGGCGCTCTCCCCATGCAAAGCGAGCGGTCATACCAGAAATAGTGTATTTTAGCTGCGCGTAATAGCAACTTCATGGAACATTATTTTCAAAAAAAGCCAAACAATTATACGAAGGTTTCGTGTAATTGTTTGGCTATAACTTGGGCTGGAGTACCTACGCCCCAGCCTCTTCTCATTTCCTAAAAATTCATATTATCTACTACCTTTAATATAAGGTACACCTGAAGCTTTCGGTGCATCTGCGCGACCGATAAAGCCAGTTAAAGCTATTATTGTTAGTACGTAAGGTGCAATTAATAGATATACATTTGGAATGCTTTCTAAGAATGGTAAGCTGCTTCCAACAATACTTAAGCTTTGAGCAAAGCCAAAGAAAATCGCAGCTCCCATTGCACCTAGTGGATTCCATTTTCCGAAAATAAGGGCAGCAAGCGCCATGAACCCTTGTCCACTAATTGTAGCGTGTGTAAAATCATTCGTAATAGACTGGGCAAATACCCCACCGCCAACTCCGCCAAAAGCACCTGACAGAATAACTGCGATATAGCGCATTTTTATTACGTTAATTCCCATCGTATCTGCTGCCATAGGATGTTCCCCAACAGAACGTAAACGCAAACCAAACGGCGTTTTATACATCACATACCATGCAATAATTGCAACTATAATTGCTAAGTAAGAAGTCCAATACGTGTTAGAGAAAAATAAATCACCTATCACAGGGATATCCTTTAATATCGGAATATCAATTTTTTTAAAGCTATAACGAATGGTACCTGTTTGTCCTTTTCCATCATAGATTAATTTTACTAAAAACATAGCAAGTCCAGCAGCAAGCAAGTTAATCGCTACACCAGAAACGGTTTGATCGGCACGAAATGTGATACTTGCCACGGCATGTAGCACAGAGAAAATCGCACCAACAACCATTGCAACAAGCAATGAAATCCAAGGTGTCCAATCACCAAGACTATCTGCAAAAGTTAAGTTAAACACAATGGAAGAGAAAGCCCCCATAACCATTAAACCTTCTAATCCAATATTTACAACTCCAGCTCGTTCGGAAAAGTTACCGCCGAGTGCAGTAAATATTAGTGGAGCAGCAAACAATAGCGAAGAGGGTATGACAATTAATAAAACATCCATTAATCCCATTTACTTCTCCCCCTTTTTACTTTTATTTTTACTTAATCTGTCCAGGAATAAGCGAATCATGTAGTTTGAAGCAACAAAGAATACAATTAAAGCAATGATGATATCCACCATCTCATTTGGAACACCCGCTTCAAGTGGCATATTTAATGCTCCTACTTTTAAGAAACCGAATAAGCAAGCAGCTAGCAAGATTCCCACAGGGCCATTTGCTCCAAGCAAGGCAACGGCAATTCCATCAAATCCTACACCTGTAAATCCACCTTTATTACTTACATATTCAAAGGTTCCTAAACCTTCCATCGCTCCTGCAAGACCTGCAAAAGCACCAGAGATAACCATGGATAGAATAATGTTGCGATTTACGTTCATTCCAGCATACTGAGATGCATTTTGGTTAAAACCAACCGATTTTAACTCATATCCTTTTACCGTCTTTTCTAAAATAACCCACATTAGAATCACACAGCCGATGGCGATTAAAATTCCCCAGTGAAGGCGAGAATAGTCCGTAATGCTAGCTAAAAAATCAGAGCGCAAGCTAGCAGATGGTGGAATCGTTTCTGTACGGTCTGCCTTATCTGTTAGGACATTTCGAATTAAATAATTGGATACATGTAACGCAACATAGTTCATCATAATACTTACGATAACTTCATGAACTCTAAATCTTGCCTTTAAGAAGCCTGGCACAAATGCCCAAAGCGCTCCAGCAACAGCAGCCGCTAATACAGCAAGTGGCAAGTGAATGATTTTTGGTAAATCAAAAGCAATACCTACCCAAACTGCAGCAAGCCAGCCAACGATTAATTGTCCTTCTACCCCAATATTAAATAGTCCGGTACGAAAAGCGAAGGCAACTGCAAGACCTGCAAGAATCAATGGTGTAATTTGACGAACAACTTCTCCAGTGAAATAGATTTCGCCAAATGCACCATTCCATAGCGCAGTATATGCTTCAACAGGATTGTATCCTGTTGCAAGCATTATAATTGTACCAACAATAACCCCTAATAATACGGAAATAATTGGAATGCTAATTTTCTTTATTGTATTAGACATTATTTCTCCACACCCACTTTTTTAGCTTTCGATCCTGCCATTAATAGCCCTAATTCTTGTTCTGTTGTTGTTTTTGGATCCACAGTTGCAATGATTTCCCCGTCGAAAATAACTGCGATTCGATCACTCACATTTAAAATTTCATCTAATTCGAAAGAAATTAACAAGACTGCCTTTCCTTTATCTCGTTGTTCAATTAAACGTTTATGGATAAATTCAATCGCACCAACATCCAGTCCTCTCGTTGGCTGAGCTGCTATAAGCAAATCAGGATCACGATCTACTTCTCTACCAATTATCGCTTTTTGCTGATTTCCGCCAGAAAGAGCTCTTGCAGGTGTGT
This sequence comes from Niallia sp. HCP3S3_B10, assembly GCF_052064465.1. Taxonomy (NCBI): domain Bacteria; kingdom Bacillati; phylum Bacillota; class Bacilli; order Caryophanales; family Bacillaceae; genus Niallia; species Niallia sp. HCP3S3_B10. Next base: position 15,553 of record NZ_JBQHVO010000006.1, read on the forward strand.
GAATACTTGGTGTTCTCACATCAAATTCTTCAATTAATTCACTTGCTTTTTTCTCCATTTCTGTTTGATTCAAGAAGCCATAATTAGAAAATGGTCTTTTATAATACGTTTGCAATGCCATATTTTGGCCAATCGAAAAATCAAGTACTAAACCATGTTTATGTCTATCTTGCGGGATATGGCCAATGCCACTTTCCGTTATTTTACGTGGTGTTAGGACACTAATATCCTTACCGTTAAGGGTGATGCTGCCATTATTTTTTTTCATTAAACCAGTAATTGCCTCAATCAATTCAGACTGACCATTTCCGTCTACTCCAGCAATTCCGACAATCTCCCCTGCTTTTACATCTAGGTTGAGAGAATTCACTACATGAACACCACGATTGTCTTTCACCGTTAAATCAGAAATTTTTAATACCGTATCTTTCGGATTTGGGGCTTTCTTTTCTGTTTTAAAGGAAACTTCACGACCAACCATTAAATTTGCAAGCTCATTTGGGTTTGTATCTTTAACATTATATGTGCCGATACCTTCCCCTTTTCTGATAACGGTCACTCGGTCACAAACTTCCATAATTTCTTTTAATTTATGAGTAATTAAGATAATGGACTTTCCTTCTTCAATTAACTTGCGGAAAATGCCAATTAATTCTGTAATTTCCTGTGGTGTTAAAACAGCTGTCGGTTCATCAAAAATTAAAATTTCTGCACCGCGATATAAAGTTTTTAAAATCTCTACTCTTTGTTGCATCCCTACAGAAATATTGGCAACTTTTGCTTTCGGATCTACCGCTAGGCCATATCGCTCAGAGATTTCCTGCACTTCTTTTTCTGCTTTTTTTAGATCGATTTTTCCTTTGCTAACTGTTTCTTTTCCTAAAATAATGTTTTCCGTTACTGTAAAGGTATCAATCAACATAAAATGCTGATGGACCATTCCAATTCCTAAATCATTAGCAATATTCGGATTTGAAATATTAACGACTTTCCCACGCGCACGAATTTCGCCTTTTTCTGGTTGATATAACCCAAAAAGTACGTTCATAAGCGTAGATTTTCCTGCACCATTTTCCCCTAAAAGCGCGTGAATCTCACCTTTTTTAACTTGAAGGGTGATATTGTTGTTTGCAACAATACCAGGGAATTCTTTTCGAATATTTAACATCTCGATTACATATTCCATCTAATCCACTCCTTCTTACTTGCCTTACAAATTATAAAGCTAAAAAATACGTATGATGTCAAAGAAATAATGTTCTAAAACCATCCACAAAGAAATTATGTAATTTTATACCACGATAATTTCATCCTATAAAATTTTTAATAAAGACTAGAATAATACTTCTACTCTTTAGTTAAAATTCTATTTTTTGTCGTAAAAAAGGAATAAGTGTTTGCAATGCAAACCACTTATTCCTGGAAAATTAGCATATGCTATTTACTCAACAGTATCAGGAACAGTGTACTCACCGTTTTTAATTTTTGCAGTCCATTCTTCAACAGCTGCATCGATTTCTGCTTTGTTTTCTACTTCTTCATTGATTGCTGCAAGTCCAACACCATCTTCTTTTAAGCCGTAAACAGTAGTTTCGCCACCAGGGAAATTACCTTCTTTTGCTTTTGTAGAGATATCTTGTACTGCAGTTGAAACACCTTTTAATGCTGAAGTTAACACAATGTTATGATCCCCAACAGCACCTTCAGCTGATTGATCAGAGTCAACTCCGATTGCCCAGATGTATTTTTCAGGATCTTTTTCTTTTAAATCACGTGCTTCAGAGAATAATCCAGCACCAGTACCACCTGAAGCATGGAATACTACATCTGCACCAGAAGAGTACATTTTACTTGCAATTGTTTTACCAATTTCAGGTTTATCAAAAGCACCAGCATATTGTACATCTACTTCAATATCAGGGTCTACTGCTTTAACTCCATCAACAAATCCAGCTTCGAAGCGACCGATAACTTCTCCTTCAACCCCACCGATAAAACCGATTTTCTTCGACTCTGTTGCATGGGCAGCTGCTACACCAGCTAAGAAAGCAGCTTCTTGCTCTTTAAATGTAATACTTGCTACATTTGGTTGATCTACTACAGCGTCAACGATTGCAAAATGAGCATCTGTTTGTTGTTGAGCAATTTCTGAAATTGCACCTTCCATCATAAATCCAATACCAAATACTAAATCATTACCTTGGCGAGTTAAGCTATTTAAATTAGTAGCATAATCTGCATCTGACTGTGATTGTAGGTAATCAATACCATTACCTTTTGAAAGACCATTGTCTTCACCAAACGCTTGTAAACCTTCCCAAGCAGATTGGTTGAATGATTTATCATCAACTCCACCGACATCTGTTACCATTGCAACTTGAAATGAGTCTTTCTCTTTATCATCCTCTGCTGCATTGTCGTTACCTTTGTCATTACTTCCACAAGCACTTAATACAGTACCAGCAGCTAATACTAAAGATAGTGCTAAGCCAAATTTACGCTTCTTCAAAGCTTGTACCCCCTAGATTTTTTGTAATTTAAAGAACGTTTGTGATTAGTTTGTCCAGCCTTTACGAATAAATTCGTTTTCTTAATACTTGAAAGCTAAACTTATCTGATCGAAAGTAATTTACTGAATAAAGAATCGGTTCATCCTTCTCATCATAGTGCATCTGCTTTAGAACAAGCAGAGCAGTTTCGGGCTCACATTGCAGAATGGGAGATATTTTCTCGTGATATCCAATTGGTTCGATTTGTGCAACAGCGTATGTAATATGTCTTTGACTATCCGATTCCAAGAATTGAAAGATCGATTCTTGATCGTATGAAAAACGTTCAGGTAAGATTTTCTGTGGCAATTTATCAATACAATAAACAACCGGTTCGCCATTAGCTGTTCGAACTCTTTCAATAACGAGTAGTTCTTCCTCTTGCACAGTAGAGAAGCGTGTCGTATCTTCTTCAGTGGCAAACATCGTGTTTGAACTTAGAAATATGGTGCCTGGATTCATTCCTGCCTGCTTAATCATATTCGTGACACTATTCAATTGTTCGATGCCAGAATTAAACAATGGTTTACTGTTAACAAAAGTGCCAACGCCATGTCTTCTGACAATCACATTTTCTTCTTCTAATGTACGTAATGCCTCTCTTAAAGTGGCACGACTTACACCTAGAGTCTTTGCAAGCTCGAATTCTGAGGGGAATTTTTCTTTTTCTTTGAATATTCCCTTCTGAATATCTTTCTTTAGACGATCAACCACTTGCAAATATAAATGTCTCGTATCCGATTTAATTAGCATATGATGTTCCTCCAAACATTTCTAAGACATCAGACCTCTGATGTTCAATCATTCCTACTAATCGAAAATACTATAACACTTTTTGACTAATAAATAAATAGACTTTTAAGAATTTCGTCGAAAAAAAACAGAAATGAGGGATTGTTCGGAAATCAATCGGTTTCATTTGTATATTCCTGTAAAAATTCCAGGCATTTCTACTCTTTTTCTTCCGCCACTCGAAGGATTGTTCCGAATATACGATAAAAAGAGAACCTGAAATAGGCTATACTATTTCAGGTTCTCTTCTTAAATATGATTATTTTCTATCTAATTTAAACAAAAATTTTCATACTAAAACTGCTAGGATTTTATTTAATCCATACTAATTTAGCTTGTTCTTTACTGGATGTTCATTTCTTCCGACCCCTTTGGAATAAGGACGTTTCTCGGTTTACTACCTTCATATGGTCCTACTACTCCGCGAGCTTCCATCTCATCAATTAATCTTGCCGCTCTTGTATAGCCGATACGGAATCTTCTTTGTAGCATACTGACAGAAGCTGTTTGCATTTCAACGATTAATTCCACCGCATCATTATACAATTCATCTTCAACTGCCCCTGTAACTTCGACAATTTCATCAGGAATCATTTCTTCTTGATATTGTGCTTTCTGCTGTCCAATTACAAAGTCAACTACTTCCTCTACTTCCTCATCTGATAGGAAAGCACCTTGCACCCTAACCGGTTTACTAGCCCCATAAGGGAAAAATAACATATCTCCCCTTCCTAATAGCTTTTCTGCTCCACCCATATCTAAAATCGTGCGTGAGTCTGTTTGAGAGGATACGGCGAACGCAATTCGAGATGGTATATTCGCTTTGATCACACCTGTGATGACATCAACAGAAGGACGTTGTGTTGCAATAATAAGATGGATACCCGCTGCACGAGCCATCTGAGCAAGTCTCGTAATGGCATCTTCTACATCAGACGATGCTACCATCATTAAGTCAGCAAGCTCGTCCACAATCACAACAATAAATGGAAGAAGTGGCTGCTTTTCCTGTTCTTCTGCATTAATGCGTTTTATATATTCATTATAGCCTTCAATATTTCTTGTGCCCGTATGGGAGAATAAATCATATCTTCTTTCCATCTCACTTACTACCTTCATCAATGCTTGCGATGCTTTTTTCGGATTTGTCACAACAGGTGCAAGCAAATGAGGCACCCCATTATACACATTCAATTCCACCATTTTTGGGTCAATCATCATCAATTTTACTTCATGAGGCTTTGCTCTCATTAAAATGCTTGTAATGATTCCATTAATGCAGACTGATTTTCCGCTTCCCGTTGCTCCGGCAACAAGTAAATGAGGCATCTTATTTAATTCTGCACATACTGCTTCACCTGTTATATCCCGTCCAAATGCAATCAACAGCTTGGAATCTGGCTTATCATTTTTACTAGATTCCAACACTTCTCTAAGGGAAACGACAGCAACTTCTGAATTTGGCACTTCTATCCCGATTGCTGATTTCCCAGGAATCGGCGCTTCAATCCGAATATCCTTTGCTGCTAATGCTAATGCTAAATCATCACTTAAATTGACAATTTTACTTACTTTTACCCCTTCACTTGGATGAACTTCATACTTTGTTACAGCGGGACCTAAATGAACCTCTGTCACTCTTGCTTTTACACCAAAACTATGAAAGGTTCTTTCTAGTTTAGCAGCATTTGCATGGATTTGTTCATATTCCCCACTCTGATCTGCCTTTCTTGGTAGCTTCAATAGTTTTAATGGAGGAAGCTTATAATCTTTATTTTCTAGTTCTGTAAATGTTATTGGAACAACAACATCCTCTTCATCCAGCGGTTCTTCCGTCTTTGAAACAGGCTCTTCCTGAATGATTTCATCTTGATATGCTCTCTCTGCAAATGTGTTGATAATTGGCTCTTGTATGTAGGGCTCTTCTTCTTGCGGAGTATTCACGATAATCTGCGGACTCGTATTTTCCTCCTGCTGATTGCTTTCCTTCTTTGCTTGTTTATCCGCTTGGCGTTTTTCCTTATTTTTTTGCATGGATTCTTTCCAATCCTTCAAATCCTGCACAAACGCAGACCATTGATCCTGAATAAAATTCCAAATACCTGATAATACCTTTTTAAAGGCACCACTTAAAGTTTTGCCTGTCAATAAGATAAAGCCAATCACAATCACAATAAAGCTGATGATTTGTGTACCTACTGTATCAAATAAATAATGGAATAGGGCAAATAAAACAGCTCCTATCATTCCACCACCAAGATCAATATTTGTAGCTTGTTTATCTACTTCCATCCAAAACAATTCCCATGTGTTATAAATTACACTCGGATTCGTAAAAGCTCCTTGACTTGCCAGTAGTTTAAATAATGTCACATGGCTTAATAACAAAATAGCTGCAACAATTAAATAGATGCCATTCAATTTAGTATGAAACATATATGGTTTTTCTCGTTTCCACATTAAATAACCACCGTATACGATTAGTCCAATCAGACAAAGCATATACCACTCTCCGAAGAAGAAACGGAAAAAGGATACCATTGTTGCACCAACTGCACCAAGCTGTAGAATGGAGATAAAACTTAACGCCATAATGACAAGTGCTGCAAGTTCATATTGTATTGTTAATTTTAGCGCTTGTTTTTGTCTTTTTTTTCTTCTCTTCCTTTTCGCCATTTTATATCACCTAATATAATCATTTGTAATAAAGAAGCAGCCTTTAGGCTGCTTCTTTATTGATTACTATATTATACCATAGTTTAGGAAAATCAGATTATATGTTTGGAATTTTTGTTCCGGGCTGCATGCCTATATGGAGAAAATGACTAGGGTCAGTGCTAAGCACTCTCACCACTTCTAATTCATTTGCTTCATTTTTTGCTACTAATAAAGGTATTCCATTATAATTTATAACTTGTTGCTTTTCATATATGTCTTGACTCATTGGAAAAATCAATTCTTCGGGCATCATTGTATACATAATCATTGAATAATCCCTTCTGTCTGTTCTTTATTTGCATCAATTAACTCATTGAGCTTTTTCATTGCATTTCCTACCCCACCAACATCATCTATAAGCCCCGAAGTAACAGCATCTATCCCAATTACATTTGTTCCAATATCTCTTGTTAAATTCCCTTTTGCAAACATAAGATCTTTGAAATCTTCTTCGGTTATTTTGGAATGTTTTGTAACAAAATTAACGACTCTTTCTTGCATTTTATCTAAGTACTCAAATGTTTGAGGCACTCCAATAACGAGCCCTGTTAATCGTATTGGATGTATGGTCATCGTTGCAGTTTCTGCAATATAAGAATAATCACAGGATACAGCGATTGGTACACCGATAGAATGTCCTCCACCTAAGACAAGAGAAACAGTTGGTTTAGAAAGAGATGCAAGCATTTCGGAAATAGCTAACCCAGCTTCTACATCTCCTCCAACTGTATTTAAAATAACCAGTACCCCTTCGATTTTCGGGTTCTGTTCAATTGCAACAATTTGCGGAATTAAATGCTCATATTTCGTCGTTTTATTTTGAGGTGGTAATTGTAAGTGTCCTTCAATTTGACCAACAATCGTTAAACAATGTATTTTGGAATCCTGAGAAAGCTGTGGGACATTGGTTTGACCCAACTGTTGGATTTTTTCCATTAAACCACCTGTTGGTTTATCCTCTTTCGGCTGTTCTTCAGGCTGATTATTATTTACTGAAACCATGATGTTCTCCCTTCCTAAAACCATAATAATATTAGTATGAAGCGAGAGACACTATTTCATGCGGTTGAAATCAAAAGACAAATCGGGTTTATAGTAATGATGGAAGGAACAGCATTATAAAAGGGGTTATTTGAATCAATAGACGGGGAGCATTGCTATGGATGTATTTTTATTAGGGAGGGCTTGGAATAGTGGAGGGGTTTTAGCTATTATGAGCACTGCCTTTTTCTGGATGTCTCGATATTATGTGGTTAGATTTTCTTGATGAACACCATTTTATCTCACCTCTCACCACATAATGGTTTTCATCGCCTTTTGAACACCTCTTTTTCTTTCCTCTCTCCACATTAAAGTGTTCAACTCTTCCTCTGTTTACTAAGCCATTCCTCCATTACAAAAAAACAGCCCCCTAACCAAAGGAGGCTGTAACTTTTATTTTCTAACTGGTTTTACTTCCATTATAATCGGCAGAATCATTGGTCTGCGTCTTGTTTTTTCATATAGGAATTGGTTTAATGTATCTCTTATATCTTGCTTTATACCAGTCCAGTCAAAACTGTCCTTGCTGATGCTTTTTTCTACAATATCTCTTACTCGGTCAGACGCTTCTTCAAGTAATTTCTCTGATTCGCGAACATATACAAATCCTCTTGTAATAATTTCTGGACCAGCAGAAATCTTTCTCTCTATCTTATTTAAGGTTACGACAACTGTTAAGATACCATCCTGCGACAATAGCTTACGATCTCTTAGGACAATATTGCCGACATCGCCAACACCACTGCCATCAATTAATACATTGCCTGCTGAAATCTTTCCACCCACTCGAAGTGTATCTTCTTTGTATTCAAGAACCTCTCCTTGTTCAGGAAGATAAATATTTTGAGGAGCAACCCCACATTCGACCGCAATTTTTTCATGGGCTTTTAATAAACGATATTCACCATGAATTGGCAAGAAAAATTTCGGCTTCATCATATTAATCATGAATTTTAATTCTTCTTGGCTGCCATGATTGGAGCTATTAAATGTTTTATAGCCTGCAAGAAGTGTTGCACCAGCTCTATATAGTTTATCAATTGTTTTTCCGACAAACACTTCACTGCCTAAGAAAGAAGATGCTGCAAATAACACGGTATCCCCTTGCATAATGCTCACTTGCTTATGATTTTTTCTCACCATTTTTTGTAGGGCTTCAATTGGCTCCCCTTTTGTTCCAGTTGTGATAATGACCATTTGATCCTGTGCATACGCTTGAAGCTCATTATAGGTAACGATTGTTTCCTCATCTACTACTAAATACTGGTTCTTTATCGCAATCTGCAATACTCTTTGTAAATTTTTTCCGATAATGGCAACTTTGCGATTCGTTTTCTCTGCAGCGTCAATGATATGCTGAATTCGATTTAAGTCTGTTGCAAAACACGCTGCAATGACTCGGCCGTTAGTTTGTAAAAAGGCGTCAATTAAGCTTTGCGTTACGACAAAGTCTGTAGTTGAATAGCCTGGTTTATCTGCATTTGTACTATCAGATAATAATGCTAAAACGCCTTCTTCTCCAATTTTTGCCATCTCACCATACTCGGGCTTATATAAATCACTTGCTGTCTGGTCAAATTTGAAATCTCCTGTATGTACGATTGCACCTTCTGATGTATGAATAACGATACCAATACTATCTGGGATACTATGATTCGTCTTAAAGAAGGACACTTTTGATGAAGCAAACGTAAGAACTGATTTAGAGGTAATAATTTCAAATTGTGCTTGTCCTTTGAAATCCTGCTCTTTCATCTTTTCCTTTGTTAGTTCAGCTGTTAAAAACGTCGTAAAAACGGGCACGTCCAAATCTCTTAATATATAAGATAAACCTCCTATATGGTCTTCATGTGCATGGGTTAAGAAAATCCCTTTTACTCTGTCTTTGTTTTGCTTTAAATACGATATATCCGGAATAACGATATCAATCCCCAGCATTTCATTTTGTGGATACATTAATCCAGCATCAATTACAAATATGTCTTCATCTACTTCGACTACAAACATATTTTTTCCGTTCTCGCCCACTCCACCGAGTGCAACGAGCTTTATTTTTTCATTCTTCATAAATTTTTGTTTCCTCCTATGTTGAGTTAAGCCGACCATTGATCAGTTATGCTTATTATACTTGATGTTTAAAAATGTTTACAACCAATTTTATGAAATCTTCTTTTTTAAAAATGTTTTTTTCAGAAAATAAAGCATTTCCATTATTGGATTTTTCCTTATTTTATCGGCTTTTCCATAGTAATAATCATTTTTTAACGCTTATTTGACTTAAATTTAAAAATAGAAATAACGATTACAACAAAGAAACAGGCTAAACATGCCATGATGCTAATTCGATTTGCTTCATCAAACAAGAAACTGATACTAATAATAGCTAAACAAATAACCGTAATTATAGGTATGTACGGATATCCCCAAATTTTAAAGCTTGGTTCAAAAGGATAAGATTTTCGAAGCTTTACTTGGGCTAAACAAATAGTAATCCAAACAATCGAAACGACAAAACCTGGGAATGCCATAAGCAAAGCGAATACTTCCTCTTGCTTTACTAACGCAATCATGGAGCCAGCAATTAAAATAATAGCTGTAAGCATTAAACTATATAAAGGAACTCCATTTTTATTTACCTTGCTGAACGCCTTTGGTCCTTGTCCTTCTAACGCAAGAGAATACATCATTCTTGTACAACCATATATACCCGAATTTGCCGCAGATAACACCGCAATAATCAAGACAAAGTTCATAATATGAGCTGCGCCAGATAATCCTGAAATAGTCAGCACTTGTACAAATGGACTAGAAGCATCATTTAGCTTATTCCAAGGAATAAGACCACAAATAATTAATATTGGTAGTGTGTAAAATAATATGATTCGTAAGATAAAGCTTTTAATTACTTTCGGTAGTATTTTCTCTGCATCTTTTGCTTCTGTTACGGTAACCCCAATAAGTTCAGAGCCACCATAGGAAAACATAACAATTAATAATGCTGAAAAGACAGGCATCCAGCCATTTGGGAAAAACCCACCGTTTTCTGTGTAATTTTGCAAATAATTGGTTTCGCCAGATGGAATAATACCGAATAAAACAGCTGCTCCTAGAATAATAAAGAGAATAATCATCCCAATTTTAATTCCTGCAAACCAAAACTCAAATTCACCATAATTTTTCACATTCATTGTATTTACAGCGATTAAAATAATGGAACAAATAATGCTTAATATCCAAAGTGGTACGTCTGGTAACCAAAATTGTAAAAAGCTTCCGGCTACAACAACCTCAATCACGCATACAGCAAGCCATAAAATGCAATACATCCAGCCAATGATGAATGCCATTCGATCGCCAAAAGCTTTTCCGATAAAGCCTTTCATATTTGTATTTGGATAAATAATCGCCATTTCCGCAATGCTTCCCATTACTACGAGTAATAATAGCCCTGCAAATATGTATGTAAAGATAACGCCTGGGCCAGCAATCGATACGGTTTCGCCGCTTCCTTTAAATATTCCAGTACCAATAGCTCCTCCCATTGCCATTAAACTGATATGTCTTGGCAATAAATTTTTCTGTAACTTATTATTCGTCATACTTTCTCCTCCGTACTTCTTCCATTTACTTGCAATTAAGATTTTTCCATAAATCGAACATTTACTATGTATCCAATCATAATCAATTACTGAATTAGAAACAAGTTCTTCTTATTATGGAATCAAACAAAAAAGTCAGAAGAGCTAGTTATCTCACGGTGGAACGAACCAATTTTAGCATTGGTACATTCTTAGTAATAAGAGATAGCTGAACTCTTCTGACTAGTAACATTCTTTTAACCTTGCAAAACAAGCTGTTTTATCATGTTAATCCTAATTGCGGATAAAGACTAACACCTTATAAAAACTCTGCTAGTTCTTTGCGTTCTTCCTCTGTTAAAGGAACTAATGGTAATCGAACAGAACCAACATCAAATCCTTTTAATTGAAGCGCCGTTTTTACAGGCACAGGGTTAGGTGCTTTAAATAAGGCTAACATAAGCGGAAGTAATTTCTGATGCATTTTTGAAGCTTCCTCTATATTCCCAGCTAAGAAAGAATTCACCATTTCTTTCATTTCTTTGCCGATAATATGGGACGCAACAGAGATTATTCCTGTTCCCCCTACAGATAATAACGGTAATGTTAAACCGTCATCGCCACTGTAAACGTAAAAATCATCTGGGGTTGACGCAATAATTTTCGTGATGTTATTTAAATTTCCGCTAGCTTCTTTTACTGCTACTATATTTTCAATTTCAGACAATCGAATAATAGTATCTGGTTCAATATTAACAACAGAACGACCTGGAATATTATATATCATAACGGGTAGTTTTGTAGATTCTGCAACTGCTTTAATATGCTGAAACAATCCCTCTTGGTTTGGCTTGTTATAGTATGGTCCAACTACCATAACAGCGTCCACACCTGCAAGTTCAGCTTGTTTCGTCAATTCGATGGACTCATATGTGTTATAACTACCTGTTCCTGCAACAATTGGAACTCTCTTTTCCACTACCTTTACCACATGTTTAAATAACGCAATCTTCTCTTGTTTGGATAATGTGGGTGATTCTCCAGTTGTACCAGCTACTACTAAAGAATCCGTTCCGTTTTCAATTAAATGATTAATCAACTGTGTTGTTTTTGGAAAATCTATATGTCCCTTGGCATCAAATGGTGTAATCATGGCCGTTGACACCCTACCAAATAAACCCATCGTTCCACTCCTATTCTCATCTCGATCTTGTCGTATCTATATCTATTCTATTCTTTTTCTAGCTCAAACGCATCATGTAGTACATTCACCGCGTTTACTAAATCATCCTGCTTCACAAGGACCCATATCGTTGCATGGCTATCAGCTGATTGTAGGATTCGAATTCCTTTATTTGATAGTGCCGTCACAATTTTAAATGTAACACCTGGTACACCGGCCATTCCAGCACCAACTACTGAAACTTTCGCACACTCTCTTTCCATAACAGGTTCGTAGCCCATATTTTCAAGAACAGCTATTGCTTTATTGGTCATTTCATTTGTTACGGTATAGACAACACTGTTTGGTGATATGTTGATAAAGTCGACACTTATTTCTTCATTTGCCATTGCTTTAAATACTTGTGCCTGCAAATCATACTGATCTTTTTTTGCAAATACTTTAATCTGTGTTACATTCGCTACATGCGCAATACCAGTAACAGGTCTTTCTTTAATGTCGCTACCTCTGTTCTCTGCATTACTAGATGTAACGAGGGTACCAGTACCTTTTGAATACGTAGAACGAATTCGAATTGGCACCTTTGCCTGCATCGCAATTTCCACTGCTCGCGGATGTATTACTTTTGCCCCTTGGTATGCCATATTACATACCTCTGAATACGTGACCACTGATAATGGTCGAGCATTTTCAGCAATTCTTGGATCAGCTGTCATAATTCCTTCTACGTCTGTGAATATATCAATATATTCTGCGTTTAGGGCAGATCCTAAAGCGGCTGCTGAAGTATCACTTCCGCCTCTTCCTAATGTTGTCGTATCTCCATTTAGTGCTGCTCCTTGAAAGCCAGCTACCACGACTACATCATGGTTTTCCAATTCTTGTAGAATACGGCTGCAGTCCATTTCCATTATTCTTGCATTCGTAAAATCATTATTCGTTTTAAATCCAGCTTGAGCACCTGTCAAAGCTGTAGCTGAAATCTGATTTTCTAGCAATAGCTGTGTGAACACAACACTTGAAATAATTTCGCCGCATGACATTAGCAAATCATTTTCTCTTCTGCTGATACTTGTTTCTGCTCCGCCAACTAATGATAATAGTGTGTCCGTTGCATATGGTTCTCCTTTACGGCCCATTGCTGAAACAACTACAACCACTTTATACCCTTCACTTAATGCATCTTTAATATGATCTTTTGCTTGAATTCGGCTTTTTTCATCTCTTACGGATGTTCCACCAAATTTTTGAACCATTATTTTCACAGTAAACACCTCTGAACACTTTCTAAATGAGTGTAAATATAAGGGTGCCTTTTTCTAGAACAATTGGAGGATTCTCAAAATCCTTAACTCTATAGATTAGATTCACCTCAGACATCATATTACTAGGAGGATCCCTTGTTGTTTGACTCTAGTTAAGCTTTGAGCCATTTAATTGTAGTATTCGTTAAAAAAAGGATCTCTTTCTTCTAAAAATACTCATTTGTTAAGAAAGACAAGATTTTGGAAACGATGCGTATATTGCTGTGTCCAAACTTGTACTTCCTGTATGTAGAAAAATTAGAACTCTACTTACAGGCATTTTCCTGCATTCTAATCCTTTTTAAGTCTTGCCTTTCTTAATTTACTTATACAAGTCCTAATTTAATTAGGCTTTCTGCGATTTGAACAGAGTTCCATGCGGCACCCTTTAATAAGTTATCTGATACTACCCACATATGAAATCCGTTCTTCACGTCTAAATCTTGACGAATACGTCCGACAAAAACATCATTGCTCCCTACACAATCTGCAGGCATTGGATAGATTTGATTATTCGGATCATCTTGTAGCACAATGCCAGGAGAAACTTGTAATAACTCTTTTATTTCTGAAGCTGTTACTTGGTCATTGTCTAATTCAAAATAAATAGATTCAGAATGACCTGTTGCAACTGGTATACGTACACATGTTGCCGCAACTTTTAAGTCCTCTGCATGCATGATTTTCTTTGTTTCGTTAATCATTTTCATTTCTTCATAAGTAAATCCATTTTCAGTGAACACATCAATTTGCGGAACCGCATTAAAAGCAATTTGATAATGTTTCTTATCACTTTTAACTGGAAGAATTTTTGGCTCAAATGCTTCGTTGTTAAGAATCGCTTGCGTTTGGCTATTTAATTCCTCTACTGCTGCTGCTCCTGATCCAGACACAGCTTGATATGTCGACACTAATACTTTAGATAGTCCATATTTTTCTTTCAATGGTTGTAGAGCTACGACCATTTGAATAGTAGAACAGTTCGGATTTGCAATAATTCCGTTATGGTTGCGAAGATCTTCTTCATTTACTTCTGGTACTACTAATGGCACATCTTTGTCCATACGGAATGCACTTGTATTATCAACAACAATTGCTCCATGTCTTACCGCATGTGGTGCTAGCTCCTTTGAAACCCCGCCACCTGCACTAAATAGCGCAATATCGATTCCTTTAAAGCTTTCTGGAGTTGCTTCTTGTACAACTATTTCCTTATCTTTATAAAGAACTTTTGTCCCTGCTGAACGTTTTGAAGACAAAAGTGTTAATGTTGAAATAGGAAAATCTCTGCTTTCTAATGTTTTGATCATTTGCTGACCAACAGCCCCTGTTGCTCCAACTACTGCTACGTTATATCCTTTTAATTGATCCATTAATGGTTCTCCTTCCAAAGGCTTTCTCTAATAATAATAGGCTAGCGTCATGCACCGCCTTAAATAATATTATCTATTTTAACATATTCAAGCAGCAATAAAAGAAACTTTTATCAGATTCTTTCAAAAAACACCGATTGGCGCTAAAGAGCTCCAATTGGATTACAAAAAGCGCCTTGTTTTATCGGTGATTATAAAAAAACACTCGTTAATCTAAATATTTCTCTACAATTACTGGCTGAATCTGTTTATATTCTAATGCTGCTTCAATTGTTTCTGCAAGCATAGACATTCTTGCTACCATGGAATTTGGTTTTTTTTCTGGATCATCCTGACCAAATGGGATAAAGAAAATATTCTTTGTTGCCATCAAGCGCATAAGATTCATGCCGTTTAATCCTAATGCATCATTTGTTGATATTCCTAACACAACTGGTTTTTGATTTCTTAATGTAGCTTTAGCTGCCATTAGTACTGCATTGTCTGTCATAGCATTAGCAAATTTGCTCATGCTATTTCCTGTTAATGGAGCGATTACCATACAATCGAGTGGTGCTTTCGGTCCAAGAGGCTCTGCTGCTACGATGCTATCGATTATTGGCTGCCCAGTTATTTCTTCTACTTTGCTAACCCAATCCTTCCCCTTGCCGAAACGAGTATCTGTATTTTTAACATTTCCTGTGACAACTGGTACTACTTCTGCGCCAAGTGATACTAATTTCTCTACCTGTGGTACTACTTCTGCATATGTGCAGTGGGATCCTGAAATTCCAAATCCTATTCTTTTTCCTTGTAAACTACTCATGCTTATTTCTCCTTTCCTTGTTGCGGTTGATCAGCAAGTAATTGAGCTAAGACATCTGCGAGTATATTCCCTGCTGTTTTCGGGGCTACAATTCCTGGTAAACTTGGTGCAAGTAATGCCTTAACCCCTCTTTTTTCTGCATATTGAAAATCCGTTCCACCTGGTTTAGATGCCAAATCGAGCACCAAAGTGTGTAGAGGCATTTTTTCAATGACATCAGAAGTTACGACAAGATGGGGAATCGTATTGATACATATATCGATCTCTTCCACCGCGATTTGTAAATCATCTAAATGTACAGGGCTTAATCCCATTTCTATAATGCGTGCAATATGTTCACTTTGATTAGCTGCAACCTTTACTTTCGCACCTAATGCGTGGAAAGTTCGAGCAACACTCATTCCTACACGTCCTAGCCCTAGCACGATTACTTTAGAACCATGAATCGTTGTATCTGTATGTTGGATTGCCATCATAATCGTACCTTCTACTGTTGGAATGGAATTTAATATTGCTACATCATCTCGATCAAATAATTGAACGAGTTTTCGGTTTGTTTCTTTAATTAGCAAATTTAAATATTCATTCGTTATTCCTGAATATACGGTGCAATGCTCTGGGGTTTTTTCTAGTATTTCTTTTGTTAAAAAAACCTTTTCGTTCGAAAAGATTGTATCAACTTGCCCATTTAAATCGGTACCTTTAACGGGTAAGATAATAGCATCTATTTTCGAAAAATCTACGTTATCGATTTTTTCTTTTGTAGCTCCGGTGAATGCATGGTCTAACTGCTCGAACCCAATTAATGAAAGGATTGCCTCTTGTTCGGTTAACTTGCGAACAATTTCTAGCTGCCTTGCATCACCGCCGGTAACCGCGATTTTCATCCCTTTCAGCATGAATATTTCACCTTCTTTTTTTTAAAGATCCTGTTTTCATAGCTCGCTACTTCAACATCTTATGTGATTACATATTATTAGGTGAGTTGTTTCGAGGAATTCCTCAAAAAGAAGGATTTCTTCTTTATTTAGAACAACTAACTAAGAAGGGAAAGCTTCGTAACCTTCCTGTCCTAGTTTCTAATCGAACTAGCTCGAGCGTCCGCTACTTAAAAGCCTTTTTTACTTCAAAATTTCTCATCTAATTCGATTTATGCATCCCTTTATCTTTCTGTTCTTCATTACCTTCATAAAATAAGTTACCCACGGGAAGTTGTAAAAGCGGATAGAATGGAGGACAAAACGAAACAATGCCATCATTTCGTTGTAGAAAGCAATCTACTAGTTCAAAGGTAGGGGCACAAAAAAACTAGGAATTCAGAAATAAATTCTGTTTCCTAGTTTTTATTTTATATATGTAGTGCCATTTATTGAAGTGGTTTTGGCAGTTGTCCGTCTGGGCTGATTAAAGACACAGAGAATGTGTCAGTGAAAATATCTTTTGCCATTTGATCGACATCCGCTTTCGTAACTCGGTCTATATCAGCAATAATATCATCCAAGGAACGATGTTTACCTAATAATAATTCGTTTTTGCCATTTCTGCTCATTCGGCTATTTGTACTCTCTAAACTTAGCATTAAGCTACCTTTCAATTGCTCCTTACTATTTAGAAGCTCCTTTTCAGTAATTCCTTCTTTTTTCAAGGTAGCAAGCGTACTTTGAATCGTATCAAATAGTTCATCTAGCTGTTTTGCTCCTGTACCGCCATATATTGTTACAATCCCGCTATCTTGGTATGCAGAATGATAAGAGAAAACCGAGTAAGCTAAGCCTTTTTGCTCACGAACATCTTGGAACAGTCTACTGCTCATACTACCACCGAGAATATTGTTTAAGGAAACAAGTGTATACATTTTCTCATCGCCCACTTGTAATCCATTAAAGCCTAGGCATAGATGGGCTTGCTCTGTTTCCTTTTTTCGAGAAAAATTATTGGCATGGAAAGAAGGTTTCACAATTTCTATTTCTGATTTACCCGCTTCATATGTTCCAAAATACTTCTCTACCTGGGAAATAAATGTATCTGTAATATTTCCAGCAATCGAAATAACTGTATTATCTGGTGTATAATGATTAAACATATATTCTCTTAACGTATCTCCATTAAAGGTAGCAAGCGTCTCTTCTGTACCTAAAATTGGATAGCCTAATGGATGTTTATCATAGATTGCCTGACTTAATAAATCATGGACAATATCATCTGGTGTATCATCATACATCTTAATCTCTTCATATACAACATTTTTCTCTTTCTTTAACTCTTCTTCATCAAAAGTTGAGTTAAAATACATGTCTGCTAACACTTCTAATGCCATATCAGCATGTGTATCCAACACCTTTGCATAATAGCAAGTATATTCCTTTGAAGTAAAAGCATTTACTTGACCACCAATACTGTCAAATGATTCTGCTATTTCTCTTGCACTACGTGTTTTTGTTCCTTTAAAAAACATATGCTCTAAAAAATGGGATACACCATTATTTTTTTCATCCTCTTTCCGTGATCCTGTTCCTATCCATACGCCAATAGCTACAGAGCGAACGGTTGGAATGTTTTCCAATACTATTCTTACTCCATTTTGGCAAGTATATCTTTTGATCAATTATGTTCCTCCTGTTCTTCTACCAAGTTGTTAAATATAGCTGCGACTGCTAGTATATCTTATTCCTCTTATTTTTTCCAAAACATTGTTTGATTATAATCATAACATAGGAAGGTTTAAAAGATGAATAACGTTTCATTCCCGTATGAAGAGAAGATAAGTATGTTATTTTTACTTTTCGTATGCTCCCTGTTGATTTCCGCTTTACTGGCGCCGCTCCCATTTCCTTCATTCCCGAAGAAACTATTCCTTACACATCCATTAATTCAAGCCTTCATAAAAATAAAGCAACAGCATTTAAAATACATTTCATCTTATAGAATACTATAAGATGGATGGAACTACTATTTTTTTGTATTATAGCTTTCCCGCTCCTCACTAAGCATGTCACTAACCGTATCAATTTTATACCCTTTATTCTCAATTTCAATAATTAATCGCTCGAGACTATTTGTCGTTACTTCTGTAGGGTGCATGAGGATAAGTGCCCCATTATGGATTTTTGCAAGAACTCGATTAAGCAATGTATCTGGGCTTGGTTTTTGCCAATCGATTGTATCTACAGACCATATTACTGTTTTCAACTTCTGCTGATCTGCAATCTTTACTACTTCATTATTAAAATATCCGCTTGGTGGTGCTAACAACGTGACTTGCTCTCCTGTTGTTGCTTCTATCACATCATTTGTTTTAACTATTTCCTCATGAATTTTGCTGCTACTAATTTTACTCATATCAGGATGTGTATAGGAATGATTTCCGATTTCATGCCCAGCTTCTGCAATCATTTTTGCAAGATCTGGGTTTTTTTGAACCCATCTACCCTCTAAGAAAAAACTAGCCTTCACATGATGTTTTTTCAAGGTAGCTAGAATATCAGGCAAAAATTCATTGCCCCATGCTACATTTATAATAAAACTAACTGTCTCTTTGTCTGGATTTCCTTTATAAATAGGAGCAGGCGGCAAATCAGCTAAAGTAATTTCTGGTTTCACTTGTTGGAAAACTAATTTTTGTTCATTGAATATCTTCTCTTTTTTCATATTTTTATATGATGCATCTATATCGACCTTTAGCCCGTTTAATCCAGGAATTGCTTTCCATACTGGATCTAACTTTGCATCTATTGGTGCTTTTTCAAACTCTTTTGCTTTTTCACTAATAGTTGTGTATAAGGAACCATTTGCTGTTACGGTTACTGATTTTTCTTGCAAGGTGCTAACATATGTATCTGCTAAAGGATTATTAACTAAAAACCAAGAGACAACAACAATCCCTACTAGTGAAACTATTTTCTTCATCACCTTCCCCCCCTAGTTATTACAATATGATAATCAAGGACAAGGTAGAACGCAGAAATATGGACATTGCTTATCCTTATTTTTTATTTTGGTTCAAGATGAATCATTTCATTCCACAAAAAAGATGACTTGATAAAATATCTGTTAAACCATTAACAGCTTTTATCAAAGTCATCTTTTTCTTTTTGTTATTTAGTTAGTTTTTAGCATTCTCAGCTTGTTCTTTTTGTTCTTTTAAAACCGCTTTGCGTGATAAGTTAACTCTTCCTTGTTTATCAATTTCTGTTACTTTCACAAGGATTTCATCACCAATTGCTACGACGTCTTCTACTTTGCCAATTCTTTCTTCAGCAAGCTCAGAAATATGAACAAGGCCGTCTTTTCCGTTAAAGATTTCAACGAATGCACCGAATTTCTCGATTCGTTTTACTTTGCCAAGATACATTTGTCCGACAACTACTTCACGAACAATATCTTCAATAATTTGTTTTGCTTTGTTATTCATTTCATCATCAATAGAAGAAATGAATACTGTACCATCTTGCTCGATATCAATTTTAACGCCAGTTTCTTCAATGATTTTATTGATTTGTTTACCACTTGGTCCAATTACATCGCGAATTTTGTCTGGGTTAATAGACATCATTAAGATTTTTGGCGCATAAGAAGATAAAGATTCTCTAGGAGTATTGATTGTTGCCATCATGGATTCTAAAATTTGCATACGACCAATTTTTGCTTGCTGTAATGCCTCTTCTAAAATTTCACGAGATAGTCCATCAATTTTAATATCCATTTGAAGTGCTGTAACCCCTTTAGAAGTACCAGCAACTTTAAAGTCCATATCTCCTAAATGATCTTCCATTCCTTGTATGTCTGTTAAAATACTGTAGTGTTCACCAGATTTAATCAGACCCATTGCAATACCTGCAACTGGTGCTTTAATTGGCACCCCAGCATCCATCATAGCAAGCGTACTTGCACAAATACTAGCTTGTGAAGTAGAACCATTGGATTCTAATACTTCTGATACAAGGCGAATAGTATATGGGAAGTCTTTTTCAGAAGGAATGATCGGTTCTAAGGCTCTTTCCCCTAGTGCGCCATGGCCGATTTCTCTTCGTCCAGGTCCACGCATTGGTCCTGTTTCACCAACACTGAAGTTAGGGAAATTATAGTGATGCATAAACCGTTTTTCTTCTTCTACTCCAAGACCGTCCAAGATTTGTACGTCTCCTAGAGCACCTAATGTACAAATGCTTAATGCTTGCGTTTGTCCACGAGTGAACAGACCAGATCCATGTGTTCTTGGTAATAAATGAACTTCTGAAGATAGTGGGCGGATTTCTTCTAATCCACGTCCGTCTGGGCGAACTTTATCTTCCGTAATTAAACGGCGAACTTCATTTTTCACTAATTTATCTAAAATTGCTTTCACTTGCTTTAATTCTTCTTCTTCTGTTTCTTCTGCTTCATACTTTGCAATAACAGAATCTTTTACCACTTTAATAGCTGCTTCACGAGCATGCTTTTCTTGTACTCGAATGGCTTCTAGCATTTCGTTTTCACATAATGCGCGCACATCTGCTTCGATGTCTTTATCCAATTCGTATAGAACAACTTCCGTTTTCTCTTTGCCAATCTCTTCAGCAATTTTTTCTTGGAAAGCAATTAGACGTTTAATTTCATCATGACCAAACATAATTGCTTCAAGCATTACTTCTTCTGGCACTTCATCTGCACCAGCCTCAACCATGTTGATTGCATCCTTTGTACCTGCAACAGCAAGATTAATATCACTTTTCTCTGCTTGTTCTACTGTTGGATTGATGACAAATTCGCCATCGATTCTTCCAACATATACACCAGCGATTGGACCGCCAAATGGTATGTCAGAAACAGATAATGCGAGTGATGACCCAAACATTGCTGCCATTTCAGATGTACAATCTTGATCCACACTCATAACCATGCTGACTACTTGCACTTCATTACGGAAGCCATCAGCAAATAATGGTCGAATCGGTCTGTCGATTAAACGGCTTGCAAGAATCGCTCTTTCGCTTGGACGTCCTTCTCTTTTTATAAAGCCACCTGGGATTTTACCAACTGCATATAGGCGTTCTTCATAGTTTACTGTTAATGGAAAGAAGTCTAAGTTTTTCGGTTCTTTTGAAGCAGTCGCTGTGCTTAATACAGCAGTATCACCATATCGTACAAGTACTGCGCCATTTGCTTGTTTTGCTAATTGTCCAATTTCGACTGTAAGCTTTCTTCCAGCCCAGTCAATGGAATAGACATGCTTATCTTGTCCCATTCATAAACCCCTCTCTACTCATTCACTTCATGGAGGTTTCCGGTTAAATACTACCTAAAACCTACTATTTTATAAAATAAAGAATACTACCTTTAAATTTTCTCTTCTACTAGTATACACATTTTATGTAACTAAAAAACGAAATTAATTTATGTAATCTATAGAAACCATATGTTAGATTCGCATTTATTTACAATAAAAAAGCGGGAAAAATATCCCGCTTTTTTAACTATCTACGTAGACCAAGTTTGTTAATTAAAACACGGTAACGTTGAACGTCTTTATTACGTAGGTAAGTTAAAAGATTACGACGTCTACCTACCATTTTCAAAAGACCACGACGTGAGTGATGATCCTTTTTATGTGTACGTAAATGTTCATTTAAGTTATTGATTGACTCAGTAAGGACAGCGATTTGAACTTCTGGAGATCCAGTATCGTTCTCATGCGTTTTGTACTCATTGATAAGTTCGTTTTTACGTTCTTGAGTGATTGCCATCCTGTTTCACCTCCTATTTCTATTACACTAATCCCCATTTACCGAGCAAAACGTTGGTGATTCGATTTGCCAAGCAAAGGTTGTTTTTAGTACGTATTTAAGAATACCTGTTTTCTTGTGAAAAATCAAGACATAACCTTTTATTTTTTAAAATAAGCAAAGAACACAAAAGAGAGTCTGGCCAAACATCGATTCTAATAGAAACAAATAAAAGTTTCCTTACTATTACTTGTTTCTTTCTATTTACCTGTTGGAATATATTTAACCAGTATTTCCAAATCTATTTAGAATATTCCGTATTACTTTCATTTTTTTCTTATTGTGCGTTATCATAAAAATATTGTAATGCCGTTTGCTTGTCTTTTTCTATTTGGGCTACTAGTTCATCGATTCCATTGAATTTTTGTTCACTTCTGATTCGTTTATGCCATTCTACTGTTACGGAATGTCCATAGATGTCTTGATGGAAATCGAAAATATGGACTTCAATGCTGGCTGTTTTCTCTTCTGGAGTGAAGGTTGGTTTTGTGCCTAAATTACATACCCCTTCATACCACTTTCCATTTACTAATAATCGGACCGCATATACACCAAGTGGTGGCAAAATAACATCACTTGCTTGCTTTACGTTTGCTGTAGGAAAACCGATTGTTCTTCCCCGCTTATCGCCATGAATGACAGTGCCTTTTATCGTATAATATCTGCCTAATAGGGAAGGAACTTTTTCCATATCTCCATTATTAATAAGGGAACGAATCAATGTGGAACTTACTTTCTCTCCCCCAATGGTTTCTTTTCCAATAATGGTTGTTTCATATTTACCTCGTGAATGTTCCGAAAGTGTTCCAGCCGTTCCTTGAGCTTTCTTGCCATAAGTATAATCAAAACCTGCTACAACATGCTTCACATTTAAGTCAATTAAATACGTATCTACGAATTCTTGCGGTGGCAAACTAGCAAATTCAATAGTGAAATCAACAATGAATAAATAATCAATTCCTAATTTTGCTAATTCTTCCACTTTGGATTCAAAAGAGGTTAAATACTCTACTTTTTTCGTTTTTCCACCTAGCACGATAGAAGGATGGGGATCGAACGTCATAACAGCACTGCTCCATCCATTTTGATCTGCTATATTTTTTGCTTCTCCGATTACTTTTTGGTGACCAAGATGTACACCATCAAAAGAACCTAACGCAATGGAAATTGGCGGATAATCTTGCTCTTTATTTCGTTCTGAATGATTGATTCTAACTATTTTCACTACGCTACTCACCTTTTCTAGCTCTAATTTCTTTATCCCTTTTGTCACACTGTTTCAAGGTGTACGACGCATTATTCACTATTCCAAAATTTTCAATATTTTTGACGGTTTTATTAAACCATTTTTTGTTGGATGCTGAACATAGATAGCTAACGCTTCACCTGTTGTTGTTTGAATGACAATTGGCTCCTGTTCTTCTACTAAATGAGCAGGAGTTTCTAATACCGTTCCGTTTCGTACCTTCATTGCTAATGTATCATTTATTTCATATTTCGGCAAATGTAAAAGCGCGTCTTCAATCGGATAAATAAGCTTATCAACAATCCCTTTTTCTACATATTCTTCAAGCTCTTCAAAGGTCACACATTCTTTTTCCGTAAATGTTGCAGAACGTGTTCGACTTAAGTCTGACATATGGGCAGGATACCCTAATTTTTCTCCAATCATCACAGCGAGCGTTCTGATATATGTTCCTTTACTGCAGCTTACTTTAAATCGAAAGGATACGATATCACCCTTTAATTCTTTCCATTCTTCTATTAATTCTAAAGAATAAATAGTCACTTGTCTTGAAGGTCGTTCAATCACTAATCCTTGTCTTGCATATTCATAAAGCCTTTTTCCATTTACTTTTACGGCAGAATACATTGGCGGTGTTTGCGTAATTGTCCCTGTTAATTCTTGTAATATTGCCTCGATTCTTTCTCTCGTAATCGTTTCTGTTACTTCCTTTTCCTCTACCTTTTCTCCAGAACGGTCTTCTGTAGTAGTAGAGTAGCCTATCGTTACTTCTCCTACGTATTCTTTGCCAGCATCTGTTATATATTCCGCTACTTTCGTCGCTCTTCCTAAACAAATCGGCAATACCCCTGTTACATCTGGATCGAGTGTGCCAGTATGACCAATCCTCTTCATATGTAATATCTTTCGCAAACGAAAAACACAATCATGCGAAGTAAGCCCCTTCGGCTTCCATAACGGTAAAATCCCTTCCATATACCTCATCCTTTATTCATTTATAAATTTAAATAATTAATGCGAAAATAGATCTTGCTCTTTACTTGTAATGTCATTTAAAATTCTGAGTTGATTGAGGGAACTTGACTCCTGCGGGAGATGAGGGAAATAAGAGACCCGCAGGCAAAGCCGAGGAGGCTCTCATCCCTCCCCGCGGAAAGCAAGTTCCTGTAACGGAAATCAACGCGCTTTGTTCGAAAGTTAACTTTATTTAAGCCTCTATAAAAAAACTCCTATCGTCCATATCCATAACCATCATGGAAAAAGTCCGATAGGAGCATACTTATTTTTACATCTTATCTTTCGTCGTTGCTAGACGGATTTTCTTTTGCGATTTGATGCAATAATGTATCAATTCTATTTCCGTAATCTATCGACTCATCAAATTCAAAAGTAATCTCAGGAGTTTTGCGTAAACGAATGCGTTGTCCAATCTCTGAACGGATAAAACCTTTCGCTTTTGCTAATCCTTTTAGTGTATTTTCACGTTGTTCCTCATCGCCAAGTACGGAAATATACACAGTTGCTTGTTGAAGGTCACCTGTAACGTTAACATCTGTAACGGTTACAAAGCCGATGCGAGGATCTTTTATCTTACGAGTAATAATCTCGCCCAATTCCTTCTTCATTTGTTCACCAACACGATTTGGTCTTAGACTCATCGCGCAATTCACCTCATTTTATTAAAGCCATTCTATATCTGTTACCGTTCTCTCTATTTCTGGGAAAGAATCGATAAACTGCTGTGCTTGCTGCAACACACCTTCAACGGAGACACGTGCAGAAGCAACTGTAACGATAGCAATCTTTGTTCTTTGCCAAGTATCTTGAAAGTCTACCTCTGAAATAGAGATATTGTATTTTTGCTTTAAGCGGGTCATAATCCTTTGTAGGACCGCCCGCTTTTCTTTTAATGAGTGGGCATCATAAATAATGCATTCCACTGTCATTAAACCAATTATCATTTACGCTCAATTTCTTCCATAACATATGCTTCGATAATATCGCCTTCTTTAACATCGTTAAAGTTTTTGATTGTAATCCCACACTCGTAACCCTGAGCTACTTCTTTTGCATCGTCCTTAAAGCGTTTTAATGCATCGATTTCGCCTTCAAAAATTACAACACCGTCACGGATTAAGCGAATGCCGCTATCTCTTGTAATTTTTCCGTCTGTTACATAGGAACCTGCAATCGTACCGATTTTAGAAACCTTGAAAGTTTGACGAATTTCAGCCTGACCAATAATTTTTTCTTGGAATTCAGGGTCAAGCATCCCTTTCATTGCCGCTTCGATTTCTTCAATTACTTTATAGATAATACGGTGTAAACGTACATCTACTTCTTCAGCATCTGCAGCTCTTTTCGCATTAACATCAGGTCGAACGTTAAATCCGATAACAATTGCATTAGATGCAGCTGCAAGTGTAATATCTGATTCATTAATGGCACCTACACCAGTATGAATAATTTTAACATTTACGCCTTCTACTTCAATTTTATAAAGAGCGGCAGCTAATGCTTCTGCTGAACCTTGAACATCGGCTTTAAGAACGATATTAATATCTTTCATTTCCCCTTGTTTCATATGTTCAAACAGATTATCAAGACTGATTCTTGTTTTTTCTGATCTTTGAGCTTGAATTGCTTGTGTAGAACGAGCTTCTCCGACTTGTCTTGCTGTTTTCTCATCATTGAAGACAACAAATCGATCACCAGCTTGTGGAACCTCGTTTAAACCAGTAATTTCAACAGGTGTTGATGGTCCTGCTGATTTCACACGTCTACCTAAATCGTTAACCATTGCACGAACGCGACCAAATGTATTTCCAACTACAATTGGATCTCCTACGCGCAATGTACCATTTTGAACTAGTAAAGTTGCGACAGAACCTTTCCCTTTATCTAGCTCTGCTTCAATAACCGTTCCAACCGCATTACGATTTGGATTAGCTTTATATTCTTCTACTTCACTTACTAATAAAATCATTTCCAGTAAAGAATCAATACCTTCACCAGTTAATGCGGAAAGTGGAACAAAGATAGTTTCCCCACCCCAAGCTTCTGGTACTAATCCATGTTCTGTTAATTCCTGCATTACTCGATCAGGATTTGCAGTTGGTTTATCCATTTTATTGACTGCAACAATAATAGGAACCTCAGCAGCCTTCGCATGGTTGATTGCTTCGATTGTCTGTGGCATAACACCATCGTCAGCAGCTACAACAAGAATGGTGATATCTGTAATTTTGGCACCACGTGCACGCATTGTAGTAAAGGCTGCGTGTCCTGGTGTATCAAGAAACGTAATTTTCTTGCCATTTTCCTCAATTTGGTATGCACCGATATGCTGGGTAATACCACCAGCTTCTCCTGCTGTTACCTTTGTATTACGGATACTGTCAAGTAATGTTGTTTTCCCGTGGTCAACGTGTCCCATGATTGTAACAACAGATGGGCGCTCTATTAATTCTGCATTTTCATCATCTGCAAAGTATACTTCTAGGTCCGTTGTATCGATTTTAATTTCTTCTTCAACTTCTACCCCATAATCTGTACAGATTAACTCGATCGCATCTTTATCTAATTCTTGGTTGATCGTTGCCATTACACCAAGTAGGAATAATTTTTTGATGATTTCAGATGGTTCACGATGTAATTTTTTTGCTAATTCAGCAACAGTTAAAGACTCACTGAATGTAATTTTCTCTGGTAATTCTTTTTCTTTTTTCGGAGCAGGTGGTGCAACTGGAGCAGCATTTTGCTTCCCTTTGCGATTGTTATTTCTATTTTTGTTATTATTGTTGTTATTGTTTTTTGGTTTATTAAACCCTGGTTTATTATCTTTAGTATTTTTCACAGATTGATTTACTTTCCCCTTTTCAGCCATTTCATCGCTTTCTTTTTCATACTCGTCTGCGATATTTTTAGCAACCGCTTTTTGAGCCGGTGTTTTTGGCTTATTTTCTTCGTTCTTTTTATTATATACACGATCTAGTTTTTTTATTGCTTCCTCTTCCAATGTTGTCATATGGTTTGAGACTTCTACGTTCATCTCTTTTAATTTAGCAATAACATCCTTGCTTGAAATGTTATATTGTTTTGCGTATTCGTATACTCGCACTTTACTCATCATTTCACCCCCGCTAGAATTAATCGAGCAGCGTTAAAAGTTTTTTTGCAAATCCATTATCCAAAACAGCGACAACCACTCGTTGCTCTTTCCCTATCGCTTTCCCTAGGATTTCCCTATTTGAAACAAGCTTTACTGGCACTTTATAGGAACGGCATTTATCTGTGATTTTCTTTGTCGTGTTTTGTGACGCATCTTCCGACAATAATATTAGCTTTGCATTACCGCTTCTAATTTCTTTTACGGTCAATTCCTCACCTGAGGTAATTTTCCGTGCTCGATTTGCTAAGCCAAGTAATGACATCCACTTGTTATCGTTCATTTGGATTGTCTTTGCTCCTTATCTATTAGTTCTAACAGCTCTTCATAGACAGAATCATCTACTGTAACTTCTAGCTGATTAGAAAGAATATTCTTCTTCTTGGCTAATAGTACTGCTTCTCTATCCAATGAAAGATATGCTCCACGACCGGATTTTTTCCCTGTTAAATCGACGGATACATCCCCTTCTTTGGAACGAACGATGCGAACTAATTCTTTTTTCGGCCTCATTTCACCGGTAGCAACACATTTACGCATTGGTACTTTTCTTGGTTTGTTCACACACATTCACCTCTATCACTCGAAATCTTCCGTGCTTAAACGAAAATCATCCTCTTCTTCTACTTCATCATCAAATTTAATTAATGAATTTTCTGTTGGATAAATTCCAACTTCTCTTGCTTCCGATTCAGATTTGATATCAATTTTCCAGCCAGTAAGCTTCGCTGCTAAGCGTGCATTTTGGCCTCTCTTACCAATTGCCAATGACAATTGATAATCTGGAACAATCACAGTAGTTGCTTTGTCTTCTTCATTCACAATTACTTCTAATACTTTTGAAGGGCTTAATGCATTTGCGACAAATACTGTTGGGTCACTAGACCACTTAACAATATCAATCTTTTCCCCTTTTAACTCATTTACAATCGTCTGCACACGAGTTCCTTTAGGACCTACACATGAACCTACTGGATCTACTTCTTCATTTTCTGAATGAACGGAAATTTTGGAACGATCTCCAGCTTCACGAGCAACCGATTTGATTTCTACTGTGCCATCATAAATTTCTGGCACTTCCATCTCAAATAATCTTTTTAGTAAACCTGGATGTGTTCTAGAAACAAAGATTTGTGGACCTTTTGTTGTCTTTTCCACTTTTGTTAAGAACACTTTGATTCTATCATGTGGTTTATAATGCTCATTTGGCATTTGTTCATTTGTAGGCAAGATTGCTTCAATTTTTCCTAAGCTTACATAAATAAATTTGCTATCTTGACGTTGAACAATCCCTGTCATGATGTCTTCTTCGCGATCGATAAATTCGGAATAGATAATTCCTCTTTCTGCCTCACGAACTCTTTGTGTAACTACTTGTTTTGCAGTTTGCGCTGCAATACGACCAAAATCTTTTGGTGTAACTTCTAATTCCACAATATCTTCTACTTCATAGTTCGGATTAATTTTTTGTGCATCTTCCAAAGAAATTTCCAGACGTGGATCAAATACCTCATCTACTACTTCTTTTCTAGCAAATACACGCATAGAACCTGCACCTAAATTCAAATCAATTCGTACATTTTGTGCCTGGTTAAAATTGCGGCGATAAGCAGAGATTAAAGCCGCTTCCATTGCATCCATGATCACTTCTCGTGATATTCCTTTTTCTTTTTCAAGTAACACTAGAGCATCAACTAATTCACTGCTCATGAGCGTGTATCCCCCTTTATTCTCTATTATCAATAATGAAATGACCGTAAGTTAGCGAAGCTTTTTCATAAAGCTTCTTAATTAAAGTCCTTTATAAATTATGAAAAAGTAACTGCAAGCCTAGCTTTAGCAACTTTTTCGTATGGGATCTCAATCGTTTTCTTTCTTGTCTTTATTTTGACTTCGACTGTCACCATTTTTCCATCAAAAGCTGTTAAGATTCCTTCAAAGGTTTTTTCGTTTTCAATTGGTTCATATGTTTTAATATAAACATTTTTCCCGATTGCCTTTTCGAAATCTTTGTCTTTTTTTAATGGTCGTTCTGCTCCAGGTGAAGAAACCTCTAAAAAGTAGTTCTCTGAAATCGGATCGACTTCATCTAGCTTTTCACTTAGTTTTTCACTAACAACTGCACATTCATCAATATCCACGCCAGTTTCTTTGTCAATGTAAACACGTAAAAACCAGTTTGGTCCCTCTTTTACATATTCAACATCTACTAATTCTAAATGTAGTTCATCTAAAATGGGATGTGCCATTTCTTCCACTATTTGTGTTACTTTGCTCAAAATTTTTCCCTCCTTAAGCAAGGAACCTTATTATGTTTTTAGAGTCAACTTAGTAAACTAAAATATGTACACTTGTTGCTCAATTCTCAAATTAGTGTGATACCATTCACTTCTGATTTTAGGAAAAAACCCTAATACAAACAGGAAAGAGTGGGTTGCCCCACTCTCCATTCGCGAAAGTTATCCTTAGTATTTCCAATTAAACTATACCATAACCACTTCATTTATGCAAATGAAAGTCCGTTATTACAACGTTTCTTCCGACTTCTAAAAAATCTATTAGAATAAGGAAAGCTGATTTTGGTCTGGCATATCTGCCAAGCAACCGTGATTGTCAAGATATTGCATAATGGTTTTAGAAACTTTTCCCCGTTGCTGTAAATCCTCTTTTGATAAAAACTCCCCATTTTTTCTAGCTTCCACAATATTTATTGCAGCATTTGTTCCCAATCCTGGGATACTATTGAATGGTGGAATAAGAGAATTACCTTCAATAATAAATTCAGTAGCACTAGATTTATATAAATCAACCTTTTTGAAGGAATAGCCCCTTTCTACCATTTCAAAGGCTAGCTCCATTACAGTTAATAAGTTCTTCTCTTTCGTTGATGCGTCTAACCCTTTTGCACTTATATCATCTATTACTGCTTTAATACTATGGGAGCCTTTCACCATTGCATCAACATCAAAATCATCGGCACGAACAGTGAAATATGCAGCGTAATAAAGCAATGCATGATGCACTTTGAAATAAGCAATCCTTACTGCCATTAATACGTAAGCAGCGGCATGCGCCTTCGGGAACATATATTTTATCTTTTTGCAAGAATCAATATACCATTCTGGTACTTCGTTCTTTCTCATTTCTTCTTCCATCTCATCTGATAGACCTTTCCCTTTACGCACACTTTCCATGATTTTGAAAGCGAAACTTGGATCCAGTCCTTGATAGATTAGATAAACCATAATGTCATCACGACATCCTATTACTTCACTTAAGTTACAAATATTATTATGAATAAGTTCTTGGGCATTGCCTAGCCAAACATCTGTACCGTGAGATAGACCAGATATCTGTACTAACTCAGAAAACGTTGTCGGCTTTGTATCTTCTAGCATTTGTCGAACAAATTTTGTTCCAAACTCAGGGATACCAAATGTACCTGTTTTACAATAAATTTGTTCTGGGGTTACCCCAAGTGACTCCGTACCACTGAATATTTTCATTACTTCTGGATCATCTGTCGGAATTGTCTTAGGGTCAATCCCACTTAAATCTTGAAGCATTCTGATAACAGTCGGATCATCATGTCCTAGAATATCAAGCTTCAGTACATTATCATGGATAGAATGGAAATCAAAATGGGTTGTTTTCCATTCGGAATTTCGATCATCTGCTGGAAATTGAATCGGCGTAAAGTCATAAACATCCATATAATCCGGAATAACAATGATTCCCCCTGGATGCTGTCCAGTTGTTCGCTTAACACCCGTACAGCCAGATGCTAATCGGTCAATTTCCGCACCGCGAATTTGCAAATTATTATCGTTTTGATATGCCTTAACATAACCATATGCTGTTTTATCAGCTACAGTACCTATTGTTCCTGCACGGTATACATACTCATCACCAAACAGTACTTTTGTGTAGTTATGGGCGATTGGCTGATATTCACCGGAAAAATATGGCAATAGGTAAGCCTTTGATGTCATCTCTAGCTTTTCCCCTGCCCCACACCGTACGTGACCCTTTCGGTGTCATACGGCGCTCTATCGTCTTTATATTTACGATAATTAGATCACTAACGCTCGGAATCCTACTACCTTGCGTAGTGCATTGAGTTTCTTTAATGCTTTGGCGTCTAGTGTATTGACATGATAATAGTTTGACCAGTTGTTCTGTTTCCAGTGTTCCTTTTCAAGTTTTGAAAAGCGAGAAGAATATTTTCTTCTGAGATGATTAAATCGTACAGCTTATTAAAATACCTTCCATTTTTACTTTCAGCATACAAATGGTCAAATGTGTCTTGAACATTGAAATATTCGTTATTTCTTAGCTTTTGAACCATTAAGTCAGCCAACTAATCACCTCCAAGAAAGGCTTTCGTTTCTATTTAGTCATACAAGAATACTGACTTGTGTAGGATTTGTATCGTAAAAGACTACTCAAGCCCTTCCCTCAGAACTGTTTTTCCCTCGGACCTATTCAGTATATTTGGTCGTCATCAGCAGTTCCTACAATCGGTACTACGGCTTTACTGCCACTTCGACAAATCTTCATTATACTCAAGCTGAGCTTTTTGAAGAACGACTTTCAATCGGTGTGTAATCACCTCAAGTCTCCGAAGCTTCCCACGTTCCGTTAACTCTATCTATACATACTTCCGTAGGTTTCCTCTAAACTCCGTCTAGCTTGATAGCTCCTATAAAGCTATATGGATTTTCATAACCTAACGTTTACTCATCCACACTAGAAAGTCCTATTAGGACCCCTAAGCATTTCTACTTAGTGACATTCACGAAGAGTCAGTCGAGGATTCGTCCAGATAACTCTATCCATACTAACCATAGAAGTTTTGTAGACACCCGGCCTATCGTTTACAACTCTATTAGGGTCTTGCCTCACCATTATGTGTTAGGGTAAACTTCAGCCGACTTTAGCGGGCTTCAAACGAGTTTAACTATTTACATTATTTCCTTCGCTTGCCGCAGATTCAGTGAGTGTGTTTCAAGGCGTTACCCTATCATTCCACACTTTGAGTTAACAGTTCTCCTAGCAAAAGCTAGTGACCAATCTTTTCAATTGATAACGTGGCGCACTCAAATCAATATCAGGTACCTTATCCCCTTTAAATCCAAGGAAAGTTTCAAACGGAATATCATGACCATCTTTCTTCAACCGCGCCCCACAGTTAGGACAATTTTTATCCGGCAAGTCAAATCCAGACCCAACAGAACCATCGTTAAAGAACTCCGAATATTTACATTCTGCGCAAATATAATGAGGAGGAAGCGGATTAACCTCGGTTATTTCTGTCATCGTGGCGACAAAAGAAGAACCAACAGATCCACGGGAACCTACTAAATATCCATCATCTAATGATTTTTTCACGAGTTTATGAGAAATCAAATAAATAACGGCAAATCCATGACCAATAATACTCTTCAGTTCTTTTTCCAAACGGGCTTCTACGATTTCAGGAAGTTCATCCCCATAAATCCTTCTTGCCATTCCATAGCTCATTTCCCGCATTTCTTCTTCAGAGCCTTCAATTTTTGGTGTATAAAGATCATCCTTGATTGGTTTAATGACATCAATCATATCAGCGATTTTATTTGTATTTGTGACGACTATTTCCTTTGCCTTTTCTTTGCCGAGGAAGGTGAAACAGTCTAACATTTCATTCGTTGTTCTAAAATGTACATCTGGAAGCTTATGGCGATTCAGTGGATTCGCTCCACCTTGTGATCCAACCAAAATTTCTCGATAAATCTTATCATTTGGATTTTGATAATGAACATTTCCCGTTGCGACAACAGGTATGTCTAATTTATCGCCTAGCTTTACGATATTACCGATTATTTCTTCTAATGCTTTTTCATCTTGCACTAGCTCCATTTCGATTAAATGAGCATAAACCTCTTTTGGCATTACCTCTAAATAATCATAAAATGGGGCAATATCTTCTACTTCTTCAGGAGCCTTTTGCATCATCGCTTCAAAGACTTCCCCTTTATCGCAGGCTGAGCCTACTAGCAAACCTTCTCTATATTTTTCCAACACAGATCTCGGAATACGGGGAACACGATAGAAGTAATTAATATGGGCAATTGATACGAGCTTAAATAGATTTTTTAAGCCAACCTCGGTTTGTGCAAGGACGGTACAGTGATAAGGACGAGCTCTTTGGTATGCATTTCCCTGCCCCATATTATCATTTAATTGATTATGATTAAGAATTCCCTTTTCAGAAGCATCCTTCAGCATTTTCAACGCAAGATACCCCGTCGCCTCTGCATCATATATCGCGCGGTGATGCTGGGTTAATTCAATATCAAATTTCTTCGCTAATGTATTCAACCGGTGATTTTTCATTTCCGGATATAAGAATCTACCTAATTCCAATGTATCAATGACCGCATTTGTCGATTTTGGCAATCCCGCTTTCTGGTAACCGACATTTAAAAACCCAACGTCAAACGAAGCATTATGGGCAACCAAAATACTATCGCCTGTCCACTCTGCAAACTTACGTAAGACAATATCAATTTCAGGTGCACTTTCTACCATATCATCAGTAATACCGGTTAAATTTATCGTTGTCGCAGAAAGGCGATGATGCGGATTTGCAAATGACTCAAATCGATCAATGATTTCCCCATTATGAATCTTCACTGCTGCAAGCTCAATAATCGTGTTATATACGGCTGAAAGTCCTGTTGTCTCAACGTCAAATACCACATACGTGGCATCCTCTAGCACGATATCCTTTGGATTATAGGCAATCGGTACGCCATCGTCCACTAGATTCATCTCTACTCCGTAAAGAATTTTGACATCGTTTTTCTTTCCAGCTCCAAACGCTTCTGGGAATGATTGCGCAACAGCGTGGTCTGTGATAGCTATCGCTTTATGCCCCCATTTTTTCGCTTGCCCAACAAGTGTAGCAACAGATGAAACTGCATCCATTTGACTCATTGGAGTATGAAGATGCAATTCTACTCTCTTTTCATCCTCTTTTGCTGTATCTTTCCGTTCAACAGCCTTTATTTCATTTAAATCATTTCCAATCATCACTAAATCACGAACGAAGGTATCATTTTGAATACTTCCACGCGCTCTGAGCCACATACCTTTTTTGACTAATTGGAAAAGTGCTGCATCTTCTTTATCACGAGAGAACATTTTTACGAGAATAGAACTTGTGTAATCTGTAATTTTAAAGGTTAGAAGTGTCCGTCCACTACGAAGCTCTTTTGTTTCAGCAAAAAAGACATAGCCTTGGACCGTCACACGTCTTTCTTCATCCACTATCTCTTCCATACGACGATAGTCACTATCATCCTTAATCGTTAATCCGATTGTTAATGGACCACTAGGTATTGGAGAATCGCCGGCTTCTTTATCAGCTTCCATCTTCTGAATGTCTAATAATGCTTGCTTTCCTCTCTCCTCATCCTCTTTTTGCTTCGCTAGTAAAAATTGTTCATACTCTGAATTCGATTTTTCCTGTACAATCTCTGTATCTAAACTCATTGTAGGAAAGCCAAAAAATTGATAGGCATCGGTAATCAAGTTAGCATATTTTCGTTTAATCGCTAAACCTTCCATTTCATTTCTCACTTGAATGGTTAGCTTATTTCCATTAAATTGAGGCACTTGCTCATTTAATAATTTTAAAAGCGGTGGAGAGATTCCTTGCATTTCCTCTATACATGCAGACCAATAGTCACGAATTAATACATCTGTGACGATTCCATTTCTTACTCGAATATCATACGTAATAGTAGCAATATGAGAAAAGCTACTTCTTAACTTTGCAGTAAATAATTGATAGACTTGAAATGGAATGATATCGTCAAACAAAAAATGAAAATGCCATTTCTTGGATCGCTTTTCGACAACAATTTTTTCAATGCTGGCGTTGCGAAAATGGGAAATATATTGGTCGTCTGTGAATTGCAATTGCTGCAACAAAATCTGGAAACGATCTACTTTCCCCTGTATATCACTCATTTATGTCGCTCCTTCCAATCTTACTAAATTCTATAAAAATAATTATAGCACAGAAAATCTGTTCTTTTACTTAATGCAGTTTAGCATACAATCGAATACACAAAAAGAAAAAGATTTAGCCAATTGCTAAATCTTTTTCTTTTTATCTTTTTCAATTATCCTTCTACTTGTGTTAAGCGAAGAATGGTAGCTGCAAGCTCGCTTTCATGAACTTCTAGCATTTCTCCTGTACTTCTCACTTTCACTTCTACGATTCCTTCAGATGCTTTTTTCCCAACTGTTATTCGAATTGGTAAACCAATTAAATCAGAGTCAGCAAATTTCACACCAGCACGCTCAGCGCGGTCATCGACTAATACATCAAAACGATTTGCTTTTAATGATGCATATAATTTATCTGTTAATTCATTTTGTGCTTCGTCTTTTGTATTGACAGTGATTAAATGAACATCGAATGGAGCTATAGTATTTGGCCATACAATTCCTCTGTCATCATTAAATTGCTCTACAATTGCTGCCATCGTTCTAGATACACCAATTCCATAGCAGCCCATAATAAGCGCCTGGCTTCTGCCATTTTCATCTAAATATGTTGCACCCATTGCTTCGCTATATCGAGTACCAAGCTTAAAGACATGTCCTACTTCAATCCCTTTTGCAAAAGTAATTGTGCCTTTTCCGTCTGGTGAAAGGTCCCCTTCTTGAATGAAACGGATGTCTGCATATTGATCAACCGCAAAATCACGTTCAGGATTCACATTCACATAGTGGAAATGCTCTTCATTTGCCCCACAAACACCATTAACAATTGCTTTCACAGCATGATCGGCAATTACTTCTACATCTTTTACATTAATTGGACCTAATGAACCAATCTTGCTTCCTAAAACAGCTTCCGTATCTGCATGATCTGCTAATTCTACACTATTTGCTTCTAATAAGTTTTTCACTTTTATATCATTTACTTCATGGTCTCCACGAACTAATACTAGAACAAACTTTTCATCTACTTTAAATAAAAGAGATTTTATGCATTTATCTGCTGCTACATTTAAGAAAGAAGAAACTTCTTCAATTGATTTCTGCTCTTTCGTTTCTACTTTTTCTAGTTCTTTTGCAGGCTCGTTCATTTTTTCGTAGGAATTAATAACAGGAGCCATTTCAATATTTGCAGCATAATTGGATTCTGTTGAATACGCAATAGTATCTTCTCCTACATCAGATAATACCATGAACTCATGGGTATCCTTCCCGCCCATTGCACCACTGTCTGCGATAACTGCACGATAATTTAAGCCGCAACGCTCGAAAATATTGCAATATGCTTTGAAAATCGCATCATAAACTTCCCCTAAGCTTTCATGGGAAGAATGGAAGCTGTATGCATCCTTCATAATAAACTCTCTGCCGCGCAAGATTCCAAAACGTGGTCTTTTCTCATCTCTGAATTTCGTTTGGATTTGATAAAGGGTAAGTGGCAGACGTTTATACGATTTTACTTCGTCACGAACTAAGCTTGTGATGACTTCTTCATGGGTTGCACCTAATGCAAATTCACGACTATTGCGGTCTTTAAGACGCATTAATTCTGGTCCATAAGTAAACCATCTGCCTGATTCCTGCCATAATTCGGCTTGTTGCAAGGCAGGCATCAAAAGTTCTACTCCTCCTGCAGCATCCATTTCTTCGCGAATAATTTGTTCAATTTTCTTTATTACTTTATTTGCTAGTGGCAAATAGGAATAGATACCACTTGCATTTTGTCTAATATATCCTGCTCTTAATAATAGCTGATGGCTTTTAATATCAGCATCTGCTGGTACTTCTCTTAATGTTGGAATTAACATTTTACTTTGCTTCATCTATGTTTGCACCTCTAATATTTTTATGTGTTTGTTATTATTGTGAAGAAAGCTATAGATTAGATTGATTTTTTCTCCACAAAACAACATTCCCCTTATAAAAGGGGAATGAAAAGTATCCTACTGTATAAAAAATCGTTGGATATCATTCCAAGTGACAACGATCATCAACAGCATGAGTAAAGCAAATCCAATAAAATGGACCAACCCTTCTTTTTGTCGGTCAATTGGTTTACCGCGAACTGCTTCGATTGCAAAGAATAATAGGCGTCCACCATCCAATGCCGGTAATGGAAGTAGATTCATAATTCCTAAGTTAATGCTTAAGACAGCCGCCCAATTCATTAAGGAATAGACGCCTGATTGAGCAACAGTATCTGTTGATTGATAAATAGCTACAGGACCACCTAATGCATCAATCGAAAATTG
This sequence comes from Niallia sp. HCP3S3_B10, assembly GCF_052064465.1. Lineage (NCBI taxonomy): Bacteria > Bacillati > Bacillota > Bacilli > Caryophanales > Bacillaceae > Niallia > Niallia sp. HCP3S3_B10. The sequence goes on from NZ_JBQHVO010000006.1 coordinate 53,378, forward strand.
GCCTGTTACTAGTTTTCCAACTGCTCCAATAATATCTTTCGTCCATGTATAGGTTTGTGTTGCTCCATATTGAATAGATTTTAATGGGGATTTTTCCATTGGGCTGTATACACCAACAAGCCCAATTGTTTTCCCATCTACTTCTGTTTCCTTCGGTGTAACATCAATCGTCATTTCTTGTCCATTACGATCAATAAGAAATTCTAAATTTTCCCCTGGACTCTTTTGAATGATAGAAACAACTTCTTTCCATGATCCAACCGACTGGCCATCAATACTTATTACATTATCACCTTCGTGTAACCCAGCACTAATTGCCACCCCATCATCTGTTAGCTTACCAAGCTTAGCTTCATTCGAAGGAATCCCTTGTAATAGAGCGATAACGATAAAAATAAGGAAAGCTAGTACAAAGTTCATGGCAGGACCTGCAAAAATAGCAAGCGTTCGTTGTCCTAATGACTTACTTGCAAACTGACGGTCATATGGCGCAATCTGTGTTTCAACACCATTCTCAACGAAGACCGCGTCTTTTTTAATAGGAAAAACAAGCAGTTTTTCCTCCAAGTCATCCTCAACATAGCCTTTAATGAAGAGCTTATGTTCTAAATCAGCATCCTCAACATTAATAACACGTGCATTTGGATACTTCTCTTTATTATTAATAATGATTTTGGTTACTTCTTCCTTTTCATTTAGGATTAAACCGATTCGATGGCCAGGTTTAATATCGACCATTTCTGGATCTTCCCCTGCCATACGGACATAGCCACCAATTGGTAGAAGACGAATCGTATATACGGTTTCTCCTTTTTTTAAGGAAAGAACTTTAGGTCCCATTCCAATTGCAAATTCACGGCATAAAATACCTGCACGCTTAGCTAAAACGAAATGCCCTAATTCGTGAAAAAATACTAACGCACCAAAAATGATGATAAAAGCTATAACTGTATACAAAATTTAACCACCTTTTTATAGAAGTGTGCTTACTCTTTTTCTTGTTTCTAAGTCAACCTCTTGGATCACTTCAAGACTAGGGTTTAGTATATTCTGATGACTATTTAGTGCTTTTTCGATTAAGTCTTCAATTTGCAGAAAGCTAATTTCGTTATTTAAGAACTTTTGAACCGCCACTTCATTTGCTGCATTTAAAACGGTTGGCAATGTGCCGCCTGCTTTTCCTGCCTCATAAGCAAAATGAAGACATTTAAATCTCTCCATATCCATTTCTTGAAAATGCAATTTTCCTATTGTAGCCAAATCTAATCGTTTCCCATTCGCAACAGAAAGGCGCTCTGGATAGGAAAGGGCGTATTGGATTGGTATTCGCATATCTGGTGTCCCTAATTGAGCAATCACACTACTATCATGAAATTCTACCATCGAATGGATGATACTTTCTTTATGTAATAATACATCTATTTTCTCATACGGAAGCCCAAATAACCAGTGTGCTTCAATTACTTCCAATCCTTTATTCATCATTGTTGCAGAATCTATCGTAATTTTTGCACCCATTGACCAGTTCGGATGATTCAAAGCATCTTCTACTGTCACTTGTTCTAAATCTGTTCTGCTTAAATCTCGGAAGCTCCCACCCGAGGCTGTAATGATTAGGCGCTCAATATTCTTTTGATTTTCCCCTTGTAAACATTGAAAAATAGCCGAATGCTCACTATCAACTGGTAAAATAGGTACATTATATTTTGCAGCAGCTTCCATCACAATATGCCCTGCTGTTACTAATGTCTCCTTATTTGCGATCGCTATAACCTTTTTTGCTTCGATTGCTTGTAAGGTTGGATGTAGCCCAACACTACCAATTACTGCATTAACTAGTATATCTGCTTTATCAAAGACAGCTACTTCCGTTAGACCTTCCATTCCATAGCTTAAATGAATGGTCGGAAAAATTTGTTTTAATTGCTCATAATCGCTTTTTTCTGAAACGGAAACAAGTGATGGTCTGAATTCTTCGATAATCTTTTTTGTAAGTTCTAAATTTCTTCCTGATGAAAAGGCAACTAATTGAAACATATCAGGATGATTTTTAATAACATCCAACGTTTGTGTTCCAATCGATCCAGTCGCCCCAAGCAAACTAATATACTTCACTACCTCACTCCTACACCCATTATTTCCTACCTTTTATTTTAAATTAAATCAAGAAATCGTTCAAAGATAAAATAAAGCAGTGGCCAGACAAAGATAAGGCTATCAAACCTATCCAGAATCCCACCGTGTCCTGGTAATAATCTACCAGAATCCTTCACATCATAATGGCGCTTTAAAGCTGATTCTGTTAAATCCCCAATTTGTCCAAAAATGGATAAGATAATGGTAGTAAAAGCAAAGCCTATAGACCATTCTATGTAGCCAAACACACTAAATAGAACCCCTACCACTAAAGCACTGATAATCCCTCCAACAAATCCTTCGACTGTTTTATTTGGACTGATTTCTGGCCATAATTTTCGCTTTCCAATAGCTCTGCCTATAAAGTAAGCCCCAGAGTCTGTTGCCCAAATAATAAATAACGAATAAATAAGATACGCTAATTGTGTTTCTCTAATTTCAATAAAGAAATGAAATCCAGTTCCTATGTAAATAACAGCCAATATCGAAAATGCGACATCATCAAATGTAAATTTATTTTTAGAAAAAACCATATACGTTAAATACAATAAAACAGCGATTAATCCTATTTCAACTTTTGTGATATTTAAATAATGGTTAGGTAGTACCATCAACCATACAGTAACTAAAGAAATAATTCCCGGAATAGAAAGAAACGGTATTTTTCTCATCCGAAACATTTCAAATATGCCGATTCCGACTAGTAGAAAAGTGAAAAGTACCAGTGGTAGCTTTCCGATTAAAACGAACGGCAAAAATACGGCTATTGCAATAATTGCTGTAATTATTCTTTGCTTCATCTCTAAACCAACTCTCTTCAGACACCGCCAAAACGGCGTTGTCTGTTTTGAAATTCTTCGATTGCTTCTATTAAATGTTGGCCACTAAAATCTGGCCATAAGACTTCTGTAAAATAAAGTTCCGAATAAGCTATTTGCCATAGCATAAAATTACTTATTCTTATTTCCCCACTTGTACGAATTAATAAATCAGGCTCTATTATCTCTTCTGTCATTAAATAAGAGGCAAACATTTCTTCTGATAAGTTGTCTATCTCTATTTTCCCCGATTGACTATCTTTTACAACACCTTTAACAGCGTCTATGATTTCGGCTCGAGAACCATAATTCAAGGCAAAGTTTAATTGAAGACCAGTATTATGCTTTGTTTGTTCCACAGCACGATTTAAGGCATTAAGTGTAGACTCAGGCAATCCCTCTGTATAGCCAATCGCTGTTACACGAACATTTTTCTCTATTAATTCCGGCAAAAATGTACCAAGAAATTGTTCTGGAAGGGACAGTATATAATCCACTTCCGATTTTGGCCTTTTCCAATTTTCTGTAGAAAAGGCATATAGAGTTAACACTTTAATTCCAAGATCATTTGCGATGGTTGTAATCCGCTTAACGCATTTCATTCCTTCATGATGTCCAGCAATTCTCGGCAATTTTCTTTTTTTCGCCCATCGCCCATTACCATCCATGATAATCGCAACATGCTCTGGAATATTTCGCATTTTTAATGCAGATATGCGGTCTTGGAAATTAGAAGAAATTGGTTTCTTTTTCCATAACCTTATTTTGTTAAACATAAAATAGCTCCTCCAAAATAGATCCCTTTCGTATCTTACTATTAACAGTGATTATATGTATACAGTATATGATTTAAACTGTATCTGTTTATATTCTCTACTAAACAACTAGCTTTAAGATAATCATCATAATAACGATATTGCATAATACAAGGATCGACTTTTCTATTAAATTCTTCGTGTCCATAAACCTATCATATCCCCTAGTAAGATAACACAATAAGTTCCCTTTCTATATTATAGGAAAATAGTCAGCTTAAGCAACTAAGAATTAAAAAACTAGCTAGTTTTGGCTATTTTTGGACAAAAATTAATATTTTGGACAATTTTGATCCTTTTCAAATTGATTTATTTATACGTAATCACTTAACACTATTCTTGCTAGCTGGAGGAAGTTATTCCCTCTCTTATCTGCTTTAAACAACTTACTCTTAAATAGACAAAAAGTAATTTTAGAAAAGAAAGACATGAATTTGATGAAGAAAAAAACCCCCTATATAGTAGAGGGTTTCATCAACATATAAACAAATCTCGTTGATTTCCGCTCCAGACACACTTGCTTTTTTGGAGAGAAATGGGAGGAGCGCCTCCTTGGCTTATAGCTTGCAGGGATTTTTCCACTTCCCTCTCTTCCCGCAGAAGTTTAGTGTCCATTGCTGTAAGAATCAACTAAAGAATTCTCATTAGAATACACCTTAGTACCTTGCAGTGTTATACTTCTAAAATTTCTTTTTCTTTTTCTTTTGTTAACGCATCAACTTTACTAATGAATTCATCCGTTAATTTTTGGATATCTTCATTAAAGCCGCGTAGTGCATCTTCTGTGATTTCGCCGTTTTTTTCTAATTTCTTTAGATCATCATTACCGTCTCGGCGGATATTACGAATAGCAATTTTCGCTTCTTCGGATTCTTTTTTCACGTTCTTTACTAATTCCTTACGACGCTCTTCTGTAAGCATTGGAATAGAAAGACGGATAACACTTCCATCGTTTGAAGGATTTAATCCAATATCAGATTTAAGAATTGCTTTTTCAATATCTCCAAGAATCGTTTTATCATACGGTTGAATTACAAGCAACCTAGCTTCTGGAACACTAATACCAGCAATTTGATTGATTGGTGTTGGTGCACCATAATAATCTACTGTAATTCGATCTAATAAGGAAGCATTAGCTCTACCTGCACGAATACTTGCAAGCTCACGTGAATAGCTTTGAATCGCTTTATTCATTTTTTCCTTTGTATTTGCAATAACTTGTTTAGGCATTATTTTTCCCCCTCACGATTGTTCCAATTGTCTCACCCATTACCGCTCTCTTAATATTGCCGTCTTCCATGATAGAGAACACGATTAACGGAATGTCATTGTCCATACATAATGATGAAGCAGTTGAATCCATTACTGCAAGACCGTCTTTAATCACATCAAAATAAGTAAGTTCTTCAAATTTCGTTGCAGTTTTATCTACTTTCGGATCTGCTGAATATACACCGTCCACATTATTTTTTGCCATTAAAATAACGTCTGCCTCTATTTCAGCAGCTCTTAGGGCAGCTGTTGTATCTGTTGAGAAATAAGGGTTTCCAGTTCCTGCAGCAAAAATCACAACACGTTTCTTCTCAAGATGTCGAATGGCACGTCTTCTAATATAAGGCTCCGCTACCTGTCTCATTTCAATTGAAGATTGTACACGTGTTTCAATGCCCATTTGCTCTAAACTATCTTGAAGTGCCAATGAATTCATAACAGTAGCAAGCATTCCCATATAATCAGCGTTCGCTCGGTCCATTCCCATTTCTTCCCCGATTTTACCGCGCCAAATATTTCCACCGCCAACAACTACAGCCGCTTCTACACCAAGATCTGCAACTTCCTTCACTTGCTGTGCTACGTTTTTGATTACACTTGGATTGATACCAAATCCAGCTTCACCAGCTAATGCTTCACCACTTAATTTCAGAACAACACGTTTATATTTTGGATTACTACTCATGGAAACCTCCGCTATATTTGAAATATCTTGAAAAATAGGGAACACCGTGGTGCCCCCTATGATAACATGAATTAATCAATCATTTATTTATTATTATTTCTTATTTACTTGGTTCATAACTTCTTCAGCGAAGTTATCTTCACGTTTTTCGATTCCTTCTCCCACTTCGTAACGAACGAATTCACGTAAAGTAGCACCTTTAGATTCTACAAATTGACGAACCTTTTGGTCAGGGTTTTTAACAAATGTTTGATCAAGTGCACATACATCTTCAAAATATTTGCTTAAGCGGCCTTCAACCATTTTCTCAACGATTTTAGCTGGTTTTCCTTCGTTAAGCGCTTGTTGTGTTAATACTTCTTTCTCATGTGCCACTTCTTCTTGAGAAACTTGGTCACGAGATACATATTTAGGATTTAATGCAGCAATGTGCATTGCAACATCTTTAGCAGCAGAATCATCAGTAGTTCCTTCTAATACAGTTAGAACACCAATGCGTCCGCCCATGTGAAGATAAGCACCAAATGAATCATTATCTGTTTTTGTTTTGATTTCAAAACGACGTAGAGATAATTTTTCACCGATTTTAGCGATTGCTGCATTGATATGTGATTCAACTGTTGTACCTTCCGTAATGTTTGAAGCATGTGCTTCTTCTACAGTTGCAGGTTTAGTTGCTAATAAATGTGTAGCAAGTTCGTTTACTAAGTTTTGAAAACCTTCGTTTTTCGCAACGAAATCAGTTTCAGAGTTTACTTCAAGAATAACTGCTTCATTACCTTCTACAGCGATATAAGTTGAACCTTCAGCAGCTACACGGTCTGCTTTCTTAGCAGCACTTGCAATACCTTTTTCACGTAAGAAGTCAATCGCTTTATCTAAATCTCCATTCGTTTCAGTAAGTGCTTTTTTACAATCCATCATTCCAGCACCAGTTTTTTCACGTAGTTCTTTTACCATTTGAGCTGTAACAGCCATAGTAATTTGCCTCCTTAAGGTTTATGTATTATTTTTTTTACCATTTTATTTCACTTTTAAGCAGGATGCTTGAAAAAAAGGTGATAAGAGGGATGCTCTTTATCACCTTTTCCACAAGTCCCTAAACAAATACTTATTATCCATTAAGTTCAATCAAATTGATCCTAAACTCATTCGTAACAAGTCATGCGGTTCTATTAAGCAGAAGTTACTTCTTCGCCTTGTTTAGCTTCAAGAATTGCATCTGCCATTTTTGCAGTTAATAATTTAACAGCACGGATTGCATCATCATTCGCAGGAATAACAACATCAATTTCGTCTGGATCACAGTTAGTATCAACAATACCAACGATTGGAATATTTAATTTATGAGCTTCTGCAACTGCAATACGTTCTTTACGTGGATCTACGATGAATAAGCAGTCAGGAATCTTCTTCATATCTTTAATTCCGCCTAGGAATTTTTCTAAACGCTCAAGCTCTTTGTTTAATTGAACTACTTCTTTTTTAGGAAGTACTTCAAAAGTGCCATCTTCAGACATTCTTTCGATATCTTTAAGACGAGCAATACGCTTTTGAATCGTTTCAAAGTTAGTTAAAGTTCCACCTAACCAGCGTTGGTTTACATAGTATTGACCAGAACGGATAGCTTCCTCTTTAACTGAATCTTGTGCTTGCTTTTTCGTACCAACGAAAAGAACTGTACCGCCGTTTCCAGCTAATTCTTTCACATAGTTATAAGCTTCTTCAACCTTTTTAACTGTTTTTTGAAGGTCGATGATGTAAATGCCGTTACGCTCTGTGAAAATATATTTTTTCATTTTTGGGTTCCAACGGCGAGTTTGGTGACCGAAATGTACACCAGCTTCAAGTAATTGTTTCATTGAAATAACTGACATGTTTTTTCCTCCTAATGGTTTTGATTTCCTCCGCTTTTTTCATTTTTAATCAAAACTGTAAATAATACAGCACCAATGATTAAATCCAAAAGCGTGTGTATTAACACCATTTGTTAATATAGCATATGTACTACATACAATCAAGTATATTTACGAATTTTGTCTAAATTTAAGGAGTAGCTCCATTTCTGTCTTGCCTTTATTTAATGTTTTCGCTATTTCCTCAATGCTTTTTCCTTCTGCTTGCATCTCAGAGGCTAATTCAGCAATAGACTTTTCCTTCTTTTCTTTCTCTGGCGGAAGGATTAAGTTCAACAGCTCTTCCATATCTTCCTTCTCTAGTCTATCTTCTTTATTATTTTCTCGTTCAGACGGAGAAGGAGAGGTATTTTTATATACATTTAACATGGCTTTATTCCCTTTCAACTCTTTCGGCTTAAAGTCAACGTTTGTCGCATCATCCATCTCTTTTTCCTCTCGCTTCTCCTGTTGTATTACTTTAGGTTGGAATGAATAAAGCTTTTCGATAAACTGTTCATTATCCTCTTTAATTTCCGATATAAAGGTAGAAATTATTTCTTCCATTTCCTCTATATTCTTTTTCTGTTCTTTTTCTATGTCGACAAACCGGTTTTGTCTAAGATATAAAATGACAATACTAAGTATAGCGATTAAATTTAATGTAATGCTTAAAAAAAGTAAAAAGTTAACCATTTTATCCCTCTATCCACTAAAGTCGATACTTTGTCCCTTATATGGGTGTATCGTGGTATTCTCTATTTCGTTAAACTCCTTCTTTTCTTCACTCCTTGTTTGTTCGTGAAGGTGTTTATCTCCCTTTTTATTAGAATTGACTTTTCCCTTTCCTTCTCCCTTTATGACCGTTATTCTTTTTCTTTCCTCTTCTTTTCCAGCTTCTTTGGCAGCGAAAGAATACATTTGCTGATGTTTCTGATCTTGTTGTTCTTGAAGCTTTCCTGCATCATAAGTTCTTGGTAGAGCAACTTGCATTTCTATTGCCTTCAAACTCATATGCCTTCACCCATTTCATTAGATTACTTTTTCTAAAGAATGCCTTAATTTAAAGATAGCTTTTGAATGTATTTGCGATATTCTTGAAGTGGATAAATTCATTACTTGTCCGATTTCCGTTAACGTTAATTCCTCTTTATAAAACAAACTAATAACAAACTGTTCTTTCTCATTTAGCTCCTGAATTTTTTCTGCCATTTCTTGCACTAATTCATCCTTGATAACTTTTTCTTCTGGAATAATGGTTTTATCATCTCGGATTGAAAAACTTTGTGCCTCTTTCTCCTCCCCCTCATTTAGCTGCTCATCAATAGATAGCACGTTGGCAAAAAAGTGTTCATTCATCGTACTATACACTTCTTCAACACTTGTGCCTAATTCATCAGCAACTTCCTGTGCAGTGATATTTCTCATTAATTTTTGTTCCAGTTTTTCAATTGCGGCTTCAATCTTCTTTGACTTTTCCCTTGTCCCCCTTGATAACCAGTCTTCCTTCCGAAGGCCATCAATAATACTTCCTCTAATCCGAAAAGATGCATATGTATCAAACTTTAAGTCTCTATTTGGATCAAATCGTTGTAAAGCATCATATAAACCCATCATCCCGAGGCTCGTTAATTCGTCTCGCGACACACTTTTCGGTAATCCTATGGATATTCTTTGCACATGAAAACTAACTAAAGGCATATACTTCTTTATTAACTGGTTGCCTGCTTCTTGATCTCTCGAACTAATCCACAATTCCCATGCTTGCTTTTCTTCTGTTGTTGACTCATTGGCCATTAAATACCCTCCTCTAAAAAACAGTGAACATTAACATTCGCACTAAATCTTTTCTGTCTATAATCGTAAAGGAGAAAGAGACTTTCATTCTTTCCTTTCCTTTTTCTACAAGAAAACTACATTTATAAAGCCATTCACTAAAATGAACACTCATCAGCAGGCTTTCCCCTTCTCCCACTAATGGTCAGCTGAATCCTCGGACATGTAAGGACGGTTCGTCTCCCTGTTATCTTTTGAATTATAAAAAGCAAGAAGTGAGAGTCTTACTTATGTTTAGGAGTAGGAACAGAGAATAGGTCGTCCCATTTTTTCATTTTCGTGCTTTTTATTTTTATCCTTTACATTCCTATCCATTCAGCAAAAAAATAAGAATTATAATTAAGATACTTCGTCCCTTTTTATGTATATATTTCACTATTGATTTTAGCAGAAGACATGATTTTTTATCTATCCTTTCTAATACCGCTACAAAAAATAGGTATAAAGACTTATTATAAATTTGCTTCAAAAATAAGAAGTTTTCTTTTCGGCCACAATATGTTCACAGAATCTCGATGGGAGCATTCCAGTTAAACTGCTATAGTATTTATTCAATAAAAAAGCAGCAAAAAAAGACTAGCTCTTAACAAAGAATAACCTATAGAATAGGAATTCTTTTTAACGAGAGACAGTCTTATTCTTCACTCCTATTCGGTTCATTAAACAAACTACTTTCGTCCAACTTAGATAATATGTATTCCTTTGTTCACCGTACGAATCGTTAATTGATGGGTAGCTGGGGAAAATTCAATTGTTCTTCCGCTATTCCCCCCTACATCTTCACTAACTATTTTAATCCTTAATGCTTCCAATGTATTTTTCACTGCTTCTACATTTCTAGGACCTATTCTCATAACATCGCTTGTTCCATTAAACTGAAACATTTGCGCTCCGCCAGCAATTTTGGCTAATAAGGAATGTCTTTTTACCCCTAACCCTTCTAAACGTTCCACTAATTCAATAATCGCTGTATCTGCAAATTTAGCCTTATTTATAGTTCCAGATTTTGAAATAGACGCTTCTGGCAGCATGATATGTGCTAATCCAGCAATAGATTTCATTGGACTATATAATACAATTCCTACACAGGATCCGAGTCCTGAGGTTCGAATCGTGTTAGGAGGATGTACCACATTCATATCAGCAATTCCAACTTTTATCACTGTAGTCTGTTCAGTCACCATCTTTCACTCCTAATGACTGAAATAATGTGCTAAAAGAGTCTGGATCAGGCAATAAAAAGAAATGTCCATTTACAGTATCAGAAAGCTTAATATCTTCTCCATTCAATTCTGTATTGATGACAATTGCATAATCGCTTACTTGTGAATGTTCGACTAATCCATATGTAACAATCGCGCCAACCATGTCAATGGCAAGCGCTGGAACAGATGGATATAAGGATAGCTGCGTGAAATCGGATAAGGAAGATAAATAGGAACCAGATAAAATATTTCCCAATTCCTGTAATGCTGAAATAGATAACTCATCATATGGCAGTGCAAAGTTAACAGAAGTATCTCCAATCATATCCTGGACAAATTTAGTTGCCTGCTCGATAGGAAGAATAAAGAACATACTTCCAGGAACATCGCCCTCTATTCTTAAGAAAACTCCTGCAACAATATTATCTGCCCCTCCAGCCATTTCCATCATTTCATCAAATGTTACAATTTGAACATCAGGCACCTTCATATCAATCTTTTTATTAAGGAGCTTTGACAAAGAGGTTGCAGCGTGTCCTGCCCCAATATTACCAATTTCTCTTAATACATCAAGCTTCATTGAATCAATATCATTTATATAACCCATGCTTATTCATCACTTTTAGTAGTAGAATAATTTCTTAAAATAGTGCGGTCAAACACTTTTTCTAAATCTACAAGAATTAGTAAACGTTTATCAAGCTTGACTACCCCTTTAATATAATCAACCTCATCCCCATTAATGGTTTCTGGAGCTGGCTCATATAAAGCAGTATCTACATCTACAACATCATTGGCTGAATCAACAATAATGCCTACTTCCATATCTTCTAACATAATAATGATGATTCTTGTACTTTCTGTGTAAGGAATTTCTTCCAAATTAAACCGAAGCCGTAAATCAATAATCGGCGTTACTACTCCTCTTAAATTAATCACACCTTTAACAAAAGGAGCGATATTTGGAATTCTAGTAATATGCATATTCTTTTCAATGGACATGACTTCATTGACAGAAATAGCATATTCCTTTCCTTTCAATTCAAATATTATTAATTTTTCGTCTGTTGAAACTGCATCACTCATCTTTTTCATCCCTCTCCAATTAACCTTATCTACATACTAAAGCCAAAGAGTCTTTATCATCACCTAAGTGATGCTTTATGTCATTTTATAGCATGCATTAACATTTCCACCATTTGATGTGTTTGCCATATTAATGGGTATTATGTTTGCTACATAGACATACATCTTTTATAAGAGAATTATTTAATTAATGCATTACAATCCATTATTAGTGCTACTTGTCCATCACCCAAAATGGTTGCCCCAGATATTGCATATGCACTTGAAAGGTAAGCACCTAATGACTTTAATACAACTTCTTGCTGTCCGATAAATCCATCCACAACAAGACCTGCGAGTTTTTCTCCTTTTCTTACGATAACAACTGAATAATATTCACTTTCCGCTTTTGTTGATGGAACATCAAAAATATCTTTTAAGAATAATAATGGAACCACTTTACCTCGGAAATCAATGACTGTCTGATTATGGGCATGCATTACATCCTTTTTATAAACAATGGCTGTCTCAATAATCGATGACAATGGAATGGCATACTTTTCAGCTTGAATTTCTACTAGCATTACAGAAATAATCGATAGGGTTAATGGTAATTGAATAGAGAATAGCGATCCTTTTCCTTCTTCTGATTCGATTGTGATGGAACCACCTAAAGATTCTATTGTATTTTTTACAACATCAAGTCCTACGCCACGTCCCGAAATATCTGAGATTTGGTCTGCGGTAGAAAACCCAGATGCAAAAATAAGTTCAGCAATTTGCGAATCCGTTAATGTCTTAGCTATTTCTTTTGAAACAATGCCTTTATTAATAGCTTTAGAAAGAACTTTCTCTTTATTAATCCCTGCTCCATCATCTTCGAGCTCAATAAAAACATGGTTCCCGCTATGATATGCACGAAGAACGACTGTCCCTTCTTCATGTTTATTATTTGCTCTTCTAACCTCTGGTGTTTCCACTCCATGATCAAGCGCATTGCGGATTAAATGAACTAACGGATCGCCAATTTCATCAATAACCGTACGATCGAGTTCAGTTTCAGCACCAATGATTTGCAAGTCAATTTTCTTATTTAAATCACGAGCAAGCTGTCTTACCATTCTTGGGAAACGATTAAACACGGTTTCAACAGGAACCATTCGCATATTCAAAATAATATTTTGCAGGTCTCCTGTTACTCTTGACATTCTCTCCACGGTTTCATGCAGCTCTTGATCTTTAAGATTAGAAGATATTTGCTCTAATCTTCCTCTGTCTATAACAAGCTCCTCAAAAAGATTCATCAAAATATCTAAACGCTCAATATTAACACGAATGGTCTTATTCGAAATTTTAGTCGCCGTTTGTTTCTCTGGCTGCTTATTTTCTGCAGGAGCATCATTTTCTGCAACAGGAGTATTTTTCTTTTCTTCCTGCCCTTCCTCCACCACATTCATTTCAGTTGTAGATTGGTCTGCTTGCTTACCTGATATACTAGTTGCAAAAAACTCTCTTACTTCTACCTTTTCTACTTCTGAAACTTTCATGATAGATGTTTCTATTTTATTAGCTGCTTCTTTTGATATAAGAGTTATCATAAAATCATAATCAAACTTTTCTTCCTCTAGCTCATCTACTGGTGGCACCGATTTAACAACTTCTCCTAATGATTCTAAAGCTTCAAAAATCATATATACTCTTGCAGCTTTTAATAAACAGTCGCTTTTCAATGTAATATTAATTTCATAAGTAAAAAAACCTTGATCTGCTGATTGTTGTAATACGGTCGTTTCAAATTGATCATAATGATTTTCTCTTGCTGGAGCTTTTTCTATAGTAGTAGCGGCAACCTCAACCTCCGCTTTCTTAAGTTGATTTATCGGTTCGCCTTTTTCGATTTGAACAAGCTTTTCAACAACTTCCTCTACATTCCTCTTTCCGTCTCCACCACTGGCAATTGATTCTACCATCGCATCAAGATCATCGACAGCTAAGAAAATGACATCCAATATTTCAGGAGAAAAAACAATCTTCTTATTTCTGATTGCATCAAGCACATTTTCCATTTGATGGGTTAGGCTCGCTAAGTCCTCATACCCCATTGTCGCCGACATCCCTTTTAAAGTATGGGCTGCACGGAAAATCTCATTTACTATTTGTAAATTCTCAGGATCCTTTTCCAATTCTAATAGATGTTCATTACATGCTTGTAAATGTTCTTTACTCTCTTCAATAAAAACTTCTAAATACTGACTCATTTCCACCTTGCTTCACATCCCTTGACGTTATACATATTTCATAATAGTTTCCGCAATTTGATCTACCTTTTGAATATCATCTATATAATTCGTGGCAATAGCTGTTTTAGGCATTCCAAAAACTATACATGTTTCTTGCGACTCAGCGATAGCTTTTAGATAGCCCTGTCTTGCTAATTTCTTTAAACCCTCTGTACCATCAGAACCCATACCAGTCATAATAACTGCAATTTTTGCATAGGCTTTCAATTCGCTAACAGACTCAAACATTACATCTACTGATGGCCGATGACCGTTTAGAGGTGCTGCTTCGTCCAACACAATGGCTGTATGACCTCCAGCTGTCTTTACCTTTAAATGCAAACCACCTGGCGCGATATAGGCAACACCATTACGGATAATTTCGCCATGTTCGGCCTCCTTTACTGTAATCGCCGATAACGTATTAAGGCGATTTGCAAGCGAACGGGTAAATCCTGCTGGCATATGCTGAACCACTAAAATCGGTGCTTCTATATCACTTGGTAAACTAGTTAAAACTTTTTGCAACGCTCTTGGACCACCTGTCGATGTTCCAATAACCACTACTTTTTTCATAGGTTTCATCCATTTATCTGAAAAACCTATCTTTTGTACTACTTTCTCTTTTTCTTCGCTTGGTTCCATTTTACTATAAGAAGATTGTGAAGGAATAGTCTTTTTTCCTTCATTAGAGAGATTTATTAATGTTTTTCGCTTTACATTGCTTGCCAAAATTATTTTTTCTATTAATTCCTGCTTTACTTTATATAAATCTAGAGAAATAGAACCAGATGGCTTTGTAATAAAATCAATTGCACCTGCCTGCATTGCCTGAATGGTACTTTCCGCTCCCGCCTTCGTTATACTTGAAAGCATTAGAACTGGTACAGGATGCTCTGCCATCATTCTCTTTAAAGCACTTAGTCCATCTAATACTGGCATCTCAACATCAAGAGTTACCACATCAGGAGCTAATTCCTTGACTTTTTTAATGCCATCCTCGCCATTTCTAGCGGTGCCAATAACGGTTATTCTCGTGTCTTCAGAAAGAAAATCAGTAATTAGCTTCCGCATAAATGCAGAATCGTCAATAACGAGAACCTTTATTTTCTCCACTTTAATCCCCAACTACCTTTCAAACAAAAACCTTTTTAATTTTGACACAAAAGAGTGTCTATTAACTAGATGAGATTCTGTAAACTGTTGTTTACCATATCTATCGGCAATTTCACGCAAAGCTTTAGATGCTTCTGATTTTTCATTAAAAAAGACGAAAGGAATTTGTTTTCTGACAGCCTGTGCAACATTTGTATCATCTGGAATATAGCCTAGGTTAATAAGATCTCGATGTAAAAATTGTTTCACTACTTGACGAAGCTTTTGGAGTGTCTCCACTCCATCTTTTTTCGTTATCGTACGATTAACGACAAGATACAATGGAAGTGTATTGTTCCTCGTATGAATGAATTTCATCGCTGCATAAGCATCTGTTATCGATGTCGGTTCCGGCGTAGTGATGACAATACAATCATCAACAGATAATATGAATTTTAAGGAATCCGTACTGATTCCTGCTCCCATATCAAGGAGGATATAATCATATTGGCTTAACAACATATGAAAATGCTGAAAGAAACTTTCAAGCTTCTCCTCCTCGATATTAACAAAATCACTAAGTCCAGAACCACCTGCAATATAATCTAGTCCCTCGAACCCCTTTGTAATAATATTCTCAAAGCCGATATTATTTCTAAAAAAATCAACGATTGTAAAACGAGATTGGGTTCCCATTAAAATATCAATATTGCCCATTCCTATATCCATGTCAATTAACAATGTACGGTAGCCCCGTTTTTGTAACGTGAGGGCAAAATTAAGAGAAAAATTTGATTTCCCAACCCCACCTTTTCCACTTATAATGGCTAATGTTTTGTGATTAGACTGATTTTTACGATTTGTATTCAATTGCTCGATTTTTTTTCTTAAGATTGAAGCCTGATCTGTCATTCTTAATCTACCTCAATTATTTTATTTACCAGCTCTATTGGCGTTGCTTGGATAATATCGTCAGGAACATTCTGCCCTGTCGTAATATAGGCAACACCCTTTTTGCATGAAACGATTAAATTGATCATTGCTCCATAAGAAGACGTTTCGTCTAATTTTGTAAAAATAAATGAGTCGATTTCAATTGCTGAAAATTGTTGATATATCTCTTCTAAGTCTTTCTGCTTTGCCGTCAACGATAGAACAAGCAATGTTTCCATTTCTCTTTTATAATCGACAACTTGCATCAAATCTTCAACATATTTTTTATTTCGAAAATTTCTTCCTGCTGTATCAATTAAAATAATATCGCAATTTTCTAATTTCCTTGTTGCGTTTTCAAAATCTTCCATCGAATAGCAAACCTCAAGGGGAACATCCAAAATAGTTGCATATGTTTTAAGCTGTTCAATCGCTCCAATCCTGTATGTATCTGTCGTAATAAAGCCTACCGTTTTTTGTTGCTTTAAAATTATATTTGCTGCTATTTTTGCTAAAGTTGTTGTCTTTCCTACACCGGTAGGACCAATTACATTAATATATTTTTTGGATAAAGAGATTTCTCCAAAGGAATAGGAGGAAATTTCCGTTAATAGAAGCTGTTGTGCCCATTTAAAAACATCAGGTTCTTGTACATTTTCCCCTGCTGCATACCATTTAGCCACAAGTTCTTTAACCAATCTGTCTTTAATGGATTTTTCTATTTCATGTTTTGCTAATTGGTGCACTACTTTTTTTATAGGAGTAGGGATGGAGAAGGAGACATTGCTACTTAAGTCTCCAAATGCTTGTACATGTTGATTAATTTCATCAAGTTGCTTTACGATATCCGGATAATCAGCACTCCCTTTCCCATTCACTGACTGATCTATACTAGGTTGATCAAAAGATTTTGTGTTAGGTGGTTGTTCTTTTATTAATATTGGATGCCGCACCTCGTTCTTCTTCATTTGTTTATATTGAGGAACGGGCACATCCGAAACACTTGGATCAATTGCTGCAAGGACTTCTATGTTTCTTTTTTTAAAAAGGCCTAAGAAGCCTCCTGTATAAATCACTTTAGAATGAAGAATAACGGCATCATTTCCTAATTCAGCTCGAATTCTTTTCATAGCTTCCGGCATATCACGTGCTATATATTTTTGTATTTTCATTCGATATTCACAACTCCCACACTTTGAACTTCCACATTTGCTTCTAATTCATTGTACGATAATACTGGAACTTGTGGAAAATAGCGTTCTGTCAATTGTCTTATATACATACGAACAGCTGGTGAGCATAAAAGAATCGGTAGCTGTTCCATGACAGACAGTTGCTCAATTTGTCCTGCGATGCTTTCTAAAATGGACTGAGAAACACTTGGATCAAGTGCCAAAAAGTTTCCATGTTCTGTTTGTTGTATATTATCCACTATTAGTTTTTCCACTTTTCCTGATAAAGTTACAACTTTTAGGGAATCATTTTGATTTGAATATTGATTGGTTATTTGACGAGCTAATGATTGTCTTACATACTCAACAAGTAAATCTGTATCAGATGTCATCTTCCCAAAGTCTGCTAATGTTTCAAAAATCACTGGCAAATTGCGGATAGAAACATTTTCTTTTAACAATTTTGCGAGAACCTTTTGGATTTCTCCTATAGATAACGGACTAGGTGTCACTTCTTCAATTAAGATTGGGTAGCTTTCCTTCACATGATCCACTAATTGTTTTGTCTCTTGTCTGCCTAATAATTCATAAGCATTTGCCTTAATAACCTCCGTAATATGGGTCGATACGACAGATGGCGGATCTACTACTGTATATCCAAATATTTCTGCTTGTTCCTTTGTGCTTTCTGTAATCCATTTAGCTGGTAGCCCAAAGGATGGCTCAATAGTATCAATACCTTCTATAGCATCATCATCCATCCCTGGACTCATTGCTAAATAATGATCCAACAATAGCTCTCCGCGCGCTCTCTCATTCCCTTTTATTTTTAACCGATATTCATTTGGCTGTAATTGAATATTATCTCTTATACGGACAACAGGTATTACCAGTCCTAATTCTATTGCTAGTTGTCTCCTAATCATAACAACTCGATCTAACAGGTCTCCACCTTGATTAGCATCTGCAAGCGGAATCAGTCCATATCCAAACTCAAATTCAATTGGATCCACATTTAATAAACTAACGACACTTTCTGGACTCTTCAACTCATCTGTCTGTATTTCTTCCTCCATCTCTTGCATCTGCTCCAAATCAGGCTTTGGCTTTATCGACAAGTAATAGGCACCAAAGATAAGAAGTCCTGCAATAGGAATGGTTAAAAAGTCATCTATCGGTGTAAATAATCCTAAGAGAAAAATGGTTCCGCCAGCAACATACAGCATTTTCGGATAAGCCATTAGCTGTGATGTAATATCAGAACCTAGGTTACCTTCAGAAGCAGCTCTTGTTACCACAATACCTGTTGCAGTAGAAATTAATAATGCAGGTATTTGGCTGACAATTCCGTCCCCTACTGAAAGTAAAGAAAAGTGCTGGGCAGCATCTGCGGTTGCCATTCCAAGCTGGGTCATTCCAATTACAATTCCAAAAATCAGGTTGATAAAAACAATAATAATACCAGCAATGGCATCCCCTTTAACGAACTTACTGGCACCATCCATAGAACCGTAAAAATCTGCTTCTCTACTTACTTTTTCTCGACGCTGTCTTGCTTCTTGCTCGGAAATAATTCCAGCATTTAAATCAGCATCAATACTCATTTGCTTCCCTGGCATAGCATCTAATGTAAAACGAGCTGCGACTTCTGATACACGCTCTGAACCTTTCGTAATAACTACAAATTGAATGATAACCAGAATTAAAAAGACCACTAACCCAACAACAATATTTCCGCCAATAACAAAGGTTCCAAAGGTATGTACTACCCCACCTGCATCCCCTGTAGATAAAATGGATCTAGTAGTGGATACATTAAGCCCTAGTCGAAAAAGGGTTGTTAATAGCAAAAGCGAAGGGAAAATAGAGAATTCGAGAGCTTCACTCATATTCATAGTTAATAATAGGATGAGTAGCGCCAATGTAATATTAAGTAAGATAAGAACACTTAATAACCACGTTGGAAATGGAATAATTAACATTGCAATAATGAGAATTACTCCTATCACTACGATTAAGTCTTTCCTTGCCATTTCTTCCGCTCCTTAAAAACGCACATTTGATTCCTTATTATTTACAATAATTCATTTACTAATAATTCTCGCATTATTTATCTCTCGTCTGGTAGACAATAGCAAGAATTTCCGCAACTGCTTTATAAAATTCTTCAGGCACTAAATCTCCTATCTCTACTTGATTATACATAGCTCGTGCTAATGGACGATTTTCTACCATCACAACATTATTTTCTTTTGCCACTAGCTTTATTTTTTGTGCAATAAAATCTACTCCCTTGGCAACAACATAGGGTGCATCATACTTTTCCTCATCATATTTTAAACAAATTGCATAATGAGTGGGATTAGTAATGACTACATCTGCAGAAGGCACATCCTGCATCATTCGGTGCATCGCCATTTCTCTTTGCTTTTGTTTTATTTTTGACTTTAATAATGGGTCCCCCTCCATGTTTTTATATTCATCTTTAATGTCTTGCTTTGACATCCGAATATTTTTTTCATAATCATATCGTTGATACATATAGTCCATTAGCGATATTACTAACAGTGCAACGGACGCATAAAGTCCCATTTGCACGGTTAATTTAGCAATTGTCACTGCAATAGAACCGATTGATTTATGGGAAAGAATAAGGATTTCATCCATTTTTCCCCATAGAACAGAAAAAACAACGATGCCGATTACCGTAATTTTAAGCAAAGACTTTAAGAGCTCAACAATGGAGCGAAGGGAAAACATTCTCTTAAATCCTGATAGAGGATTTATTTTTTCTAATTTCAATTTAATTGCTTCGGGCGAGAACAAAACACCAACTTGCATATAATTAGCTACTATTCCCCCAATAAGGGCTGCAATTAAAATAGGGCTTAATAGAAGTGCAGCTTCCTTCACAATATCTAAAAACAAGGCCTGCATAGAATTTACAGAAGTGTTAATGTTCGTAAAATCACTAAAAGTAAAAGTGAGAATGGACATTAATTCATCTAAAAGATATCCACCTGTGAAGCTTAATACACCAAATACAACTAAAAGAACAAGTGCTGTATTAACGTCCTGACTTTTTGCAACTTGTCCTTTTTTTCTAGTATCTTGTCTTTTCTTAGGAGTAGCTTTTTCTGTTTTTTCTCCTGCAAAGTACTGTAGATTCACTCGTAGGAGTTTCATTTATCCACCACCTCCTAATATGTTCATTATTCCCCTCATTGTTGTTAAAATGGACGAGAATAAATGAGAGACGGAAGACATGAGTACCCCTATAACAATAAAGAGAATGACTAAGCCTGCAATTAGTTTAATGGGAACCCCAACAACAAAGATATTTAATTGTGGAACGGTTCTTGCGACAATTCCTAATCCCACATCAACAAGAAAGATGCTCCCGACAATAGGAATGGACATTTGAAAGGCAATTACAAACATTAAACTGAATGTTTTAAGGAGAAATTCTGCCAAATTCCCATCACCAAAATGAATCCAAGCCTGGTCTAGCGGTATATATTGATAGCTATAAAAAATTCCATCTAATAATAAATGGTGACCATTAGATGCTAACAAAAAGAACATAGCAATAATGGTTAAATATTGACCAGTAAGTGGACTTTGCGTACCTGTTTGGGGATCTATGACATTTGCAATAGCAAATCCCATTTGAAAATCTATAAAACCACCTGCGATTTGAATGGCAGCAAACAACATATAGGCAACAAATCCAATTAGTATCCCTACCATGGCTTCTTTCATAATAAGAAAGTAGTAGGTTGAATCAATTGCTAGTGTTGGCACATCCATTCCCCAAAACATAATTAAAGATAAAAAAAAGCCTAAACCTACTTTAAAAGATGTAGGAATCGTCCGATAAGAAAATATAGGCAACATTAAAAAGAACGAAGTAACCCGAACGACGATAAGTAAGAATGCTGGAAAATTTGATAAAAGTTCATCCATCATCTTTCTATCCAATAAACCTTGTTAGATTCGAAAATATATCTTTCGTATAGGAAAGCATGTGACTTAACATCCATGATCCAAAGAAAACAAGCCCAACAAGAACAGCTACGATTTTTGGTACAAAGGCCAAAGTCTGTTCTTGAATTTGTGTTGTCGCTTGAAAAATACTGATTATTAGTCCAACTGCTAAAGCAATAATTAACAATGGACCACTGACAATTAAAACGGTAATTATACCTTTCTCAGCAATGGAAATAACCATTTCCTGTGACATTTTTTCACCTTCTTAAAAACTTTCTAACAGTGATTTTACAACTAGATACCAACCATCTACCATAATGAAAAGTAGAATTTTAAACGGCAAGGAAATCATAACAGGTGGTAACATCATCATCCCCATAGACATCAGAATACTTGCAACAACCATATCAATGACTAAAAATGGGATAAAAATCATAAATCCTATTTGAAAGGCTGTTTTTAATTCACTAATTGCAAAAGCAGGAACCATTGTAGTTAAGGGAATATCTTCAATTGATTCAGGAGCTTCTGCATTCGAATAATTTAAAAATAGCGCTAAGTCTTTCTGACGCGTGTGCTTACTCATAAATTCTTTAAAGGGTAATGCTGCGTTATCATATGCTTCCTCTAATGTAATTTCTTCATTAAATAAAGGGGTCAGTGCTTTATCGTTTACTTCCTGAAAAGTTGGAGCCATAATAAAAAATGTTAAAAACAAAGCTAACCCAACAATTACTTGATTAGGAGGCATTTGCTGTGTTGCAAGCGCCGTTCTGACAAAGGAAAGAACAATCACTATTCTCGTAAAACTAGTTAGTAAAATGATGATACTAGGTGCTAAAGAAAGGACGGTTAATAATAATAACAATTGAACAGAAGTTGAAACATTTCCTGGGTCATTGTTACTAAACAACTGCATAAACTCATTCATTTTTTTCAGACGTTCCTTTCTTTTTCTTCTCCAGTACATCCATCTTTTCCTTACGTTCACTCGATATTCGCTCTAGTTCTTTTGACAAGCGCATAGAAAAAGAGTCTTTTGGCTTCGATGTAGAATGACCGGAAGCTACTATCTTCTTCACCTTTGTCACAATATCGCTTGGTTGTACTAGCTGATCTAATTTCCGATTATATTCTTCTAAAATTTCTTTATACTCTTGTTCATCATCAATCTCTTTAATTAATTGAATACTATCTCCAACACCTACTATTAGTAATCGATTCCCTACTTTTATTAATTGAATGGATCGATTGGAACCTAAGCCAGTACCACCAATATTTTCAATAATTTGCGCGTTCTTATAACCATGATTTCTTTTATTGATAAATCGCAGAATAAAATACATTAAAAAAATGACAAATATGGTTGCAAAGATCATCTTAATAAAATCCCAAATGGTAACACCAATGGAACCTGATTCCTCTCTATCTGATTCATCTAGCAGTAATTCAGACTGATCCGATGTTTGATCTTCAGCATTCGTACTTTCTTCTGTTGTATCTTTATTTGCATCTTCTTGCTTTTTGTTCTCTTCTGATTTTTCATTATGTAAAATATCATATACACTTTTATCAATTTGTTCTGCATAGGCTTTCGTTCCAAAGCCTAGCAGAACAATGATGAGTAGTGAACAACGAATTAATAAATATGCTTTATTCACATTCGGCACCCTCTATTTTCATTTTTAGCCTAATGTTTTACTGATTGCTTCTAATACACGATCTGCTTGAAATGGCTTAACAATAAAATCCTTCGCACCCGCCTGTATTGCATCAATAACCATCGCTTGTTGTCCCATTGCTGAACACATAATAACTTTCGCATTTGGGTTTAGCTTTTTAATTTCTTTTAAAGCTGTAATCCCATCCATTTCTGGCATGGTAATGTCCATTGTTACTAAATCTGGTTGTGTTTCCTTAAATTTTTCAATTGCTTGCATACCATCTGCAGCTTCTCCAACAATTTCATATCCATTCTTTGATAGAATATCCTTGATCATCATTCGCATAAATGCTGCGTCATCAACAATTAGTATTTTTTGTGCCATTTTCCTCAATACCCCCAAAATTATTTTAAATTCTTTAATCGATCCTTTTGACTAACAATATCGGTTACACGAACACCGAAATTCTCATCAATTACCACTACTTCCCCTTGTGCTACCAAACGATTATTTACAAGAATATCCACTGGTTCTCCGGCTAACTTGTCTAACTCAATAATGGAACCTGAGGACAGCTCTAATATTTCTCTAACGGATCTTTTTGTTCTTCCAAGCTCAACCGTTACTTGTAAAGGTATATCTAACAACATATCTAGATTTTTTGTTTCTGTCGTCATTTGTGGTTGCATTTCAAAGCTAGAAAACCCTGCAGGCTGCACATTGGGTGGCGGACCTTGTGTATTAGAACCTGAGCCAAAATATTGTTGCTGATGATTCACGTTGTTCTGATTAGCATTTGTATTGGCATAATTGACCTGATTATTATTATTAGGCATTTCGTTAGATACTTGCTGATTATTACTTTGTACACGTGACTCTTGCATCGGTTCTTTTGGCTCATATACTGAATTATAATCGACTTTGGGAATATTTGAAACGCCTTCTTCTTTAATATCTGGATTTAATAATCCTTCTACTAAATCTTTCGCAAAAGAAAGCTGTAATAATTGCATGATTTTAGAATCTATTAAATTTCCTATCCTGATGCGGAAGGAAATTTTCGCAAAAATATCTTCATCCGGAATCGTATCCGTTCCTTCTCCATGATTTATATCTAAAATATCAATACTAGGAGGCGATATATCGACTTTTTTGCTAAAAATGGTGGACATGGATGTAGCTGCAGAACCCATCATTTGGTTCATTGCTTCTTGAACAGCACTTAACTGGATTTCATCTAACATATCCTTACTAGCATTAAGCCCATCTCCACCAAGCATTAAGTCAGCAATAACAGCAGCATCCGCTTGTTCAATAACAAGTAAATTCATACCAGTAAATCCTTCTGTATAATTGACTCTAATCCCCACATAGGGCTGCGGAAATTCGTCTGATAACATATTTTTTGAGATTACACTAACACTTGGTGTTGTAATATCGACTTTTTGGTTTAATAATGTAGATAAAGCTGTTGCCGAGCTACCGAAGGATATATTTCCAATTTCCCCCAACGTATCTTTTTCTATATCCGATAAGTACTTTTCTACATCCATCTCTGAACTTTCGTTTGTTACAGTATCTCCCCTTAAGAGAGCATCAATTTCATCTTGTGATAGCATATCCTTACTCACCATCTTCCTTCCCCTCCTCTAAAGTTCCTAAAATCTGAACGGCCATTTTTTTATTTACTTTTCCTGGTTGTCCAATAAATTTAGGGATATCTCCAACTTTAATAATTAAGGGTTGTTGTATCGTTTGATTCATTTCAATTACATCACCAATATCCAACATTAAAAAATCTTGGATAGAAATATCAGATGTACCTAATTCAGCTACTAATGGCACAATCGACTGCTGAATATTCTCTTCAAGACGAGATGTAAATTCAGGCAATCTTTCCTTTTTCTCTGCCTGCATCCAATAATGTCCGGATAGCTTTGGCATGATAGGCTCAAGCACCACATGGGGAATACATATATTAATCATTCCACTCGTTTCACCAATCGTAGTACTTAACGAAATAACTACTACTGTTTCATTTGGAGAAACCATTTGTAAAAACTGTGGATTTACTTCAAACTCTGCAAGGCTAGGTTCAATTTCTATAAGATCTTCCATTGCCTCCCTAAAGTGATCAAAGGCACTTTCAAAAGTATTTGACATTATTTTTGTTTCAATTTCTGTCAAATTTTCGACTTTATTGATACTGCTGCCTCTCCCACCCATCATTCGATCCATCATAGCATAGGCTATATTAGGATTCACTTCCATCAGGATTCTTCCCTCTAGTGGTGGAACATCGAACACATTTAAAATGGTCATTTTAGGAATCGAGCGAATGAACTCTTCATATGGAATTTGATCTGCTGATGTAACTGTAATTTGCACATATGTTCTTAATTGTGCAGAGAAAAAGGTAGTTAATAATCTAGCATAATTTTCATGGATCCTTGTTAAACTTCGAATCTGATCCTTCGAGAATCTTAATGCTCTTTTAAAATCATAGACCTTAACCTTTTTTTCCTGCTGCTCTTTCTTCAATTCATCTGCATCCATCTCACCAGAGGATAGTGCAGAAAGAAGGGCATCTATTTCATTTTGGGATAAAATATCAGCTGACAAAATTACTCACCTCCATCTTTTTCTCTTTTATTTTATTGGAGTAGAGAGTTTACAATATAAACTTGGACTACCTTGCCTTCTTGCATCAGTTCGTTAATCTTATCCTTGAGATCGTTCTCTAATTGAATTTGTCCTTTTTTTCCTTTTAAGTCTTCTGTAGTTTTCTCAGATAGCTCTTGAATAATAATATTTTTCACTTGGAAGTCCCGTTTTTCTAGTTCTTCCTTCGCCTTCTTACTATCTGTCTGAATCGTAAAGGATATTCTAATGAAATTATCGGATGCTAAGTTCGTCGTAATTTCTTCCATTTCAACAGAGGATTCCAAGATTTCTTCAATCGAAGGTTCTTTGTCCTTCTCATCGCCAGTGAATTTCCAAATATAAATGAATGCTCCAGCTCCGGCTAGTGTTATGACTAGTAATAAAACAAGCATTGTAATAATAACTTTATTATTCTTCATCGTCCTTCTCTCCCACATGTGGTAATCCGAAGAGGTTCACCTTTTGAAAAAAATGATTCATTTTCTCTAAAACTTCCTCTTCCCTTTCTTTAACAACAAATTTATTTCCATTTGTTAAAGTAATAGTTGTATCAGGAAAGGATTCGACTGTTTCAATAAATAAAGCATTTAATAAAAACTTTTTCCCGTTTAGTCGAGTTAAATGTATCATTTTTTATATGCGAGGCTAACCTAACGGAAAGCCTCTTCCCCTCCAATTAAAATTATCGTTTTAAGTTAACTAGTTCTTGAAGAATTTCATCAGAAGTTGTAATAATTTTAGTGTTTGCTTGAAATCCTCTTTGAGAAACAATCATATCTGTGAATTCTTCTGATAGGTCAACGTTCGACATTTCAAGGAATCCACTGTTAATGGAACCTGTTCCAGCAACACCAGATGTTACAAGTCCACCAGTAGCTAAATCACCTGAGTTATTAGAAGCTTGATATAAATTTGCTCCAGATTTCGTTAAACCTTCTGGGTTTGCTACTTTCGCCATGACAATTTGTCCAGCTTCTTGAGTCTCACCATTTTCATCAACATAACTGATTTTTCCATCTGCAGATATACTATAACTTTGTGCAGTTTCAGGAATTTTTGTTCCCGATGTAGTATTTTCCCCAGCTCTCTCTACTGTTGTATCTGTATTACCATCTTCATCTGTAGTAACTGTAACATCGGTAATTCCATTTTCTACTTGTAACACCATACCATTTGTCGCCACAATATTACGATCTCCATCCAAGTAGAAATTACCAGCTCTTGTATAGTAATCTGTAGTAGAGCCTGGTGATCTTAATACAAAATAACCATCTCCTGAAATAGCTAAGTCTAATATTCTACCCGTTGTCTGCATGCTACCTTGAGTATGCAATGTATCGACAGAAGCAATTTGTGCACCTAGCCCAACCTGTTTTGCATTAATCCCCCCTGTTGTTGCTGACGGTGCAGTTGCAGATGCTGTTGTTTGACTTATTAAATCACTAAACGTCACACGACCTTTTTTAAATCCATACGTATTTACGTTTGCGATATTATTACCAGTAACATCTAATTTTGTTTGAAAGTTTTTCATTCCACTGATTCCTGAATATAATGAACGTAACATGTATAATTATCTCCCTTCGAATGAACTGCCTCTATCACTCAGCAGCTTTTGGCCTCCATTTTTGGTCCAGCCTTTTTTTAATTCATAATGATTGTTCCATTTATATTAGTGAAAATTTGATCTGTCGCTTCGTCACGATCCATTGCTGTAATTACCGTATTGTTTTTTGCGCTTACGATTAATGCGGCATTATTTAAAAGTACGAGTGATTCTTTTATTCCCATTTTCTTTGCTTGGGTAACTTTTTCTTCTATCGCCTTCCATTTGGCATCATCTATTTCAATCCCCCGTTGCTGAAGTCTCTCGTTTGCATGTTTACTAATATTCAGCGTATTTAAGGATGAAATGGACTGATGGAAATGAGTCGAAAACGATGTGAGATTTTGTGCTTTATGCACAGTTGACTTGGATTTAATCGCCTCAATACCATTTTTAATAGCAGCTTGTGATTTTATGGAGGGATAAATAGGCTTATCCATCTAATCACTTCCTATTCAATTTTTGTAATTTGTCCTGAGGTAATTTGGCTCCCCGCCTCATCATCTAATGTTAGTAGTATTTGTCCATTTTTTAAAGATACAGACTGAACTTTGCTACTCACTTCTTCCTTATTTTCATTGGAATAAGAAACCGTTTTTCCAATTAACTGGCTTGCTAGTACTAGATTGTTTTCTGAAGAGCTTGAACTCATGCTCGATATATTTGCTGGAGTAACTTGTGTTCCATCTTCTAGTGTAAATACGACGCTATCTTCTGTATAAGCAATGGAGCTTACTTTTCCTACTCCAGAAGTTGTCATACTATTCCCTTCGTCATCGGTTTCTACCTTGCTCCAATTCACATCTTGCCCCATAAATTGTCCATAAGAAATTAAATTGGACTGTGTTTGCAGGGAAATTAAGTTTGTCATAGATGTATTCAAATTTTGCATTTGTTCTAAGCTTGAGAATTGAGCCATCTGTGCGATAAACTCTTTATCATCCATCGGACTAGTTGGGTCTTGGTTTTGCAATTGAGTAATCAAAATTTTCAAGAAATCATCTTTTCCTAAAGACGAACTGCCAGTAGAATTATTTGATTTCTGATAGTCTGATAAATAAAGAGAAGAATCATTAATTGTATTTGCCATCTTTTACTTGCTCCTCTATATTTCCATATTTAATAGTTCATCAAAAAAAGAAGATTTTCGATTTTTCTCATCTTCATCAGCATCTTTCTTCTCTCTTTGTGATTGAGATTGTTGCTGTTCTTGTTGCTGCTGTTGCTCTTTTTGCAGTTTCTCCTGTGGTGGAGTAGAGACAACGATGTCCAGTTTATCCACTTGCAAATTTTGTGCAGTAAATCCATGCTTTAAGCTAGTAAGCTGTTTATCTAAAGCTTCTTTTGCCTCAGCATTTGTGGTAATAATTCTAGCTATCATATTGCCCTCATTTTGCGTAATTTCGATTCGAATTGATCCTAAATGATCTGGCGCAAGACGAATGGAGAGCTTTTGCATATCGCCGACTTTTGTAAACGTACTATTTGCTAATAGTTTAGTAAACTGTTCCTCGACATCTTTTGGCTGTGCCATTTTCCCTGTGTCTGTTAACAATACAAACGGATGTTGTTTTATATAGGAATTTTGCATAGATGGAAGCACATTCGTGTTTGCATCTTCCTGACTTACTTCAACTGCTTCCTTCATTCCTACATATGGTAAGATTATGTCTCCTGTTTTTCGTAAGGAGCTTACCATTATCGGATTCATGATTTTTTGAACAACTGTTGCACTCTTTCCTTCTGGTTGTTTATCTAGCTTGGATAGAATAGAAGAAATAATCGATTTAAGCTCCGTTGTTGCTTCTGTAAGGCGATTATCTCCTTGAAAAAGATTCGATTGGGTTGATTGCAAAGTATCGATCTTTTGCTTCGTTGTATTTGCTTCTTTTCCAACCGCATATCTAGTTTCTAACAATACACGATTTTGTATTGCTAACAGCTTTGAATCCATAGTCGAAAATCTTTTTACGTTTTCCCCATTTTCCTTACTAGCCATTAATTCTGCTTCGTTAAAGGATGTTGCTGTTTCTTCTGAATTGGAATCAAGCAAACTATTTTTTATAGATTGGCTGTTTTCTTTTTGATTTTCTAATCCATTATTTGGATTAATTGCGATCCACAAAGGATTATCTTTCGTCCTATCTATCACTGTATTAGGAGTTGGAGCTTTCGAAATCATTTCACCAGTGCTCTCAGCTGCTATCGTTGTTTCCTTAACTAGAGATTCTACTGCATTATTTACTTTGGATACGCTATTTTGATTATTTTGATCAGTTGGTAGGATTAATCCCTCTTGATATCCTTCTGCATAATCTTGTTTTCCATTCATTTGAACTAGATGATTTCCTTCATGCGCATGATTTGTATCTGTATTCTTCACTCGAGGGTTAATATTCGCTTGATCAACCATTTGTTTATTCATACGACCACTTGGCTGTTCAGTAGGGCTAAAATTCCTAATATCTTCATTTTTCCCAATTGAATTCTCAGAAACATTTGTCTCAGACTTATGTTCAAGTTTCTTCACAGATGATTGTAATATTTCTGATGTTGGAGCTTCTATCTCCACTTCAAGCTTCTCAGGATTTGAAAACATAAAACTACTTGGATCAGCTTCACTCAAAATAGCATCCGTATCTTCTTGTTTCACTTCTATTGCTTGCTCTTTATCTGCTTTTTGCACGGTGATTTTTGTGGAAGACAGCTTATTATATCCAACGATAAAATTATTTTCATTGGTAAATGAATATCCTGCTTTAAGATTAGTATCCTTTTCCACATTTTTTTTCGTTGATTCATTTGATTCGATGAATTTGGTTATAGAAACGATTAACCCCTGTAAATCTTGTACCGTTTCCGAAATTTTTTCATTAACCGAAATATCAGGCAGATTATTCGCTGTATGCTCAAGCTGTTTTAAATCCGAAAGTAAAACCGGTAATTCTGTTTGATTAAACATATCTGGGGCAATCTTCGTATTCGTTTCGTTCTTTAAAACCTGAGTGATTTTGCTTTCTAGATTAGCAAATGTATTTGTTAAAATGGAATCCAGATTCGATACATCTAAATCAAGCGTTTCTTCCCTATCCGAAAAAGAATGATAAGTGGTAACTAAATGTTTCAGATTTAATGAAAGCTGATCATCTTCTGTCGAAAAGCTTACTGCTTCTGCCTCCAATTTATCTTCCCTATTTGACATAAGGCTTACATCCGCTGAACTAGATAGTATGTCTAATAGCTGATTTATGCCCTCTTTTGCTTGTCCGTCCTTTTGACTGGACTCATTTTGTGGAGGTCTTGTTTTTAGGGCATTTAACATTAACATAAACTGTCCATCTATTTTTTCGCTTGGTATTCCTTGACTACCACTTGCTAATTCCATTTTTCTCAATGAATTAATCATTCCTAGCTGCAATTTTTCACCCCCTTTCAAGTCGAAAACCTTTTACTTAAGGATTTACCGTTGTATTAGCGGCTAAAAGCTCCGTATATTTTGAAGCAATGGATGGTTCCATTTTCTCTAATATCGACGCAAGTTTTGCTGGTTTAAGCTCTGCCAAAATTTTCAATGCTTCGCTTTCACTCATTTCTGACAAGATGGCCGCAGCATTTTTAGGCGACATTGTATCATATGTCTTCACAATTTCAGCAACTGCCTTTTTTGTTTCTTCTTGAGCAGACTGAAGAGAAGTTAGCTCACTCTGTAATTTTTCTTTTTCCGAATTGACAGATTGAATTCTATTTTCACTGTTTTCTAACTGGGACTCTAACGATTTTATTTGCTCTTCCCGTTCTTCCAGCTTTGTTTGTAAGGAGACAATCGTATTTTTATTATTTTCTAGCAATTTATCCGTCGACTTTTTTTCTTCATTTAGAAAAGGAATCGTATTTAGTAACTCTTTTCCCTTTTCTGCAATATCTGCTCCCGAATACATGAGCAATAACACAAGGACAATGACTGCAAACAGGCTTGGAATGATAGCAACCATAAGAAAACGCTGGAAAAAATTAAATGGCTTCTTTTTTTCTTCCCATGAGTTTTCCATTTAACCACCCACCTTTTCATGTTGCATATATTGTTGAAGCGAAATATCGTCCATTTGTTTTGCCTCTTCTGCTTTTTCTAACGCTAAATAATTGGAATGATCTTTTTCTTTTATCTTCACAAATTTTTTGACTTCGATATTTTTTTCTAGCATTTTTTCTTGAAAATAAACCATCGAATTTCGTGCATTTTGCACCATTTTTTGTGCATGTTCGATAGTTTTTGTTAAATTGCCCACAAATTGCTGGTGATGTCTAATTTCTTGAACAGATAAACCTGTCGCCATTTTGTCAGCTTGATATGCTTCTAGCTCTTCTTTTCTTTTTAATAGCTCATACAATTTTTCAGCAGCCTCTTCAAATCTAGTTACTGATTGATTATAAGCCGAGCTAGCTTCTTCTTTTTCTCTTTCTCGAATAGTTAAGATTTTTTCAAATTTAAATTGATAACTCATCTTTTATCCCTCAGTTCCAATTAAAGTTAATAAGGAATGGAGGCTTTCCTCAATTGAAACCTTCTCATCTGTAGCCTGCTTTATATAAGATAGAATACTTGGATACAATCGAATTGCCGTATCGATTTCTTTAGAAGAACCTTTCTTATAAGCACCTATATTGATTAAATCTTCGGAATTCATATAGGTACTAAGAAGCTCCCGCAATCGCTCTGCAGCTTTCACATGTTCTTTGGGCACTATATGATTCATTACCCGACTAACACTCTTCAGGACATTGACGGCTGGATATTGTCCTTTATTCGCAAGCGCCCGATCTAAGACATAATGCCCATCCAAGATTCCACGCACCGTATCTGCGATTGGTTCATTCATATCATCCCCATCAACTAATACGGTATAAAAGGCTGTTATACTACCATATTCATTTGTCCCTGTTCGTTCTAAAAGCTTAGGCAGTATCGCAAATACAGAAGGGGTATACCCTTTCGTAGTTGGTGGTTCTCCAATAGCTAGACCGACTTCCCGTTGTGCCATTGCTACCCGTGTAACAGAATCCATCATCAGCATGACGTTTAACCCCTTATCTCGAAAATACTCTGCAATGGCTGTAGCTGTATAAGCACCCTTTATTCTCATTAGTGCTGGCTGATCAGATGTCGCAACGACAACAATCGACCTTTTTAAACCTTCTGGTCCTAAATCACGTTCAATAAATTCACGTACTTCTCTTCCACGTTCTCCAATTAAAGCAATAACATTCAAATCTGCTTTTGTATTTCGTGCAATCATTCCTAATAACGTACTTTTTCCGACACCACTACCTGCAAAAATCCCAAGTCTTTGGCCAGTTCCGACCGTTAGTAGCCCATCAATTAATCGAACACCCACTTCCATCGATTGAGATATAGGTGGTCTTGTCATTGGGTTAGGGGGCTCCTGATCAATTGGAACAGACTTTAACCCTTTTGGCAGCAACGAACCATCTAAAGGCACTCCTAATGCATCAACAGCCATTCCGATTAATCCTGGTCCAACCTTTATTTCTAATGGCTCAGAAGAAGCTTCAACTAGGCACCCTGGTGAAATATCATTAACTGTTGTGTATGGCATCAAAATAATATTTTCATCATTAAATCCGACCACTTCTGCTTTAATGATCCGTTTATGCTTTGTGCCAATATGAATATTGCAAACATCCCCAATCGAGCTTTCTGGACCTTGTGACTCTATCATTAATCCGACTACTTTTTTCACACGACCATATTGCTTATAAGAGTCAATGGACGAAATGGTGCTTAATAAAGCCTGTGCTTTCATCCTTCCTCACTCTCCAATATTTCAAGTAGTGTTTCTTTAATCATGAGTAATTGTGTATCTACACTAGCATCCAAACGACCAGTTGCTGTTTCAATGATACAGCCATTTTCCTCCATTGATTCATCCGGAAAAATAAATAGACTAGGCTTTATCGGAAATAATTGGAGCAGCTCCTCTTTTTCTGCTACTACCATTTCGTAATGGATAGGGTTAACATGTAATTGTATTTCTCTTTGTTTTCTTACTTCTTTTAAGGCATGCTGGACAAGAGGAATGAAATGTTGCTCGTCTTCCTTTATCTTGTTGTTCATTATTTTCCCTGCCACTTCAATAGCTAGCTCTAAAATAGTGCTTTCAGCAGATTGTAGATACTTTTCATAATCTGTCTTGGATGCTATTACAGTATCCTTCGCTTGTTGGATATAACTATATGCTTCCTTGTATCCAGCGTTTTTACCTGTCTCAAATCCTGCCTGATAGCCGTCTTGCTTCGCGTTTTCTATTAATTGTGCTTTTTCTAATTCCCAATTTTGCCTTTCTTCTGAAAGCTGAAGACTTATTTGTTCAGCTTCAGCTAAGGCGAGTCTCTTTATTTCTTCTGCTTCTTTCTGTGCAGTAGCTATTATGTTGTTATATTCCGTTTGTGTTACTTCCCTTGATTGTTCAAAGTCAGAATCGAAGGTATCTATATACTTAATTGAAATTAGTTTCTCTTTCTTAGCATCAGGATTGGAATATCTTGACTTAATTAACCTAGACAATGATATCATCTCCTCCGCCGCGGGCAACTACAATTTCTCCAGCATCCTCAAGTCGTCTAATAACTGCAACAATTCTTGATTGTGCTTCTTCTACATCCTTTAAGCGAACTGGCCCCATAAATTCCATTTCTTCTTTAAAGGATTCAGCCATTCTTGTCGACATATTGCTATAGACAATCTCTTTCACTTCATCTCCAGAAACTTTAAGAGCAAGCATAAGATCTTCATTTTCACAATCACGAATAATTCTTTGGATTGCTCTGTTATCCAATGTAACAATATCCTCAAAGACAAACATTCTCTTCTTAATTTCTTCTGCTAATTCTGGATCTTGAATTTCAAGCGCGTCTAAAATCGTCCGTTCTGTTGCTCTGTCTACTCCATTTAGCACTTCAACGACAGCTTCAATGCCACCCGTTTGTGTATAGTCTTGTGTAACAGTGCTAGATAGCTTTCTTTCTAAAACTTGTTCCACTTCATTAATTATTTCTGGTGAAGTACTATCCATTACCGCAATTCTTCTGGCAATATCTGCTTGTACTTCCTGTGGCAGTTCAGATAGAATTTGCCCTGCTTGCGTTGGATCCAAATACGATAAGATAAGAGCAATTGTCTGTGGATGTTCATTTTGAATAAAATTTAATATTTGGCTCGGATCGGCTTTTCTCGCAAAATCAAAAGGTCTTACTTGGAGAGAAGAAGTTAATCTGTTTAAGATGATAGACGCTTGTTCTTCTCCAAGAGCCTTCTCCAACACCGTTTTTGCATATCCAATACCGCCTTGAGAAATATAATCTTGAGCAAGTGCAATATTATGAAATTCTTCTAACACCGTTTCTTTAGAAGTATTCTCCACTTTTCTAACTCCTGATATCTCAAGTGATAATCGTTCAATTTCATCCTCACTTAAATGTTTATAAACCGAAGCTGCAACATCAGGACCTAATGATATAAGGAGAATGGCTGCCTTTTGCTTGCCGGATAATTCATTTGATTCTTTTCTTGCCATTTAACAACACTCCTTAATCTTCTGTTATCCATGTACGTAGTAATTTTGCAAATTCCTCTGGTTTTTCTTTTGCCATTTTTTCAAGCTGCTTTCTTCTGATTGACCCCTCATTTTCTTGTTCTTCATTGATATCCTTAACAGGAGTAACTGGTTGAATAATTTCTTCCACATCTTCTTGTTTCTTTTTCTTTCTTGCATTCATAAATAAGAAGATTAATAGAATAATAATCGCAAGCAATGCTCCTCCAACAGCATAAATCCACCAAGGAATCGATGTTTGTACTACTTCTGTTGCTTGTATTTTTCCATTGAACGGCTGAACGGACACAGCAATCTTGCTTTGGATATCTTCATCTGTAAGTTCTCCACCAGTTGACGTTTTATCAATAGATGTACGAACAATCGTCCCTAAAATATTGGAAATATCATCAATGCTTTCCTGTGGTAAGGAAGTAGTATCATTAGCATCAGGTGGTTCTACCATGACTTGTATACCTAAATCACGAATTTTATATGGACTTTCAACAATTTGTTTTTTTATACGATTTACTTCACTATTTACGGTTTGTTCAACTTTTTCATAGTCCCCATTACCGGATCCTGTTTCTGAATTATAAGTTGTTGTATCTGTCTCGTCTTCTGCCTGGACAACTCCGCCATTAGCAGCATTTTCACCTGTATATGTTTCCGTAATATTTTGAGCGCTTATTTCAATCCCTGCCATATTTTCTTCATCAACAGGCGTTACTAGGTTTTCTTCTCTGTTTTCTTGGGTAAAGTCAATATCAGCAGTAACAGATACAACAACCTTATCTTGCCCCATTAACGTCCCTAGCATGGTTTGTACTTGTCTTTGAATATCACGTTCAATTTGTTTTTTCACATTATTTTGCGCGGTAAAAGTATCTGTGGCAGAATTATTCGAAGAATTTAAGTCAAAATACTCAAAGTTTTGGTTAGTAATGACGATATTATCTGTAGGAAGGTTTGGTACACTTTTGGACACGAGTGTATATAACCCTTTTATTTGATTTTCTGAGAAGTTATAGCCTGATTTTGTATTTAACACGATAGAGGCTGTAGCTTCTCCTCCTTGATCAGAAACGAATACACTTTCTTCTGGTAAAGTGATAACAACATTCGCGTCATTAATCCCATCCACACCTTTTATTAGGTTTGCGATTTCTGTCTGCAGGGCATCTAATTTTAATACATTAAATTCATTATCTGTCATTCCAAAGCTTGCGTTTTCGCTAAAAAAGGAGTAGTCTATGCTACCTGACTGCGGTATTCCTTCTGCTGCAAGTTCAACTTTCAATGTATCTACTACTTCTTCTGGAACACTAATAACCGTACCCCCATTAGAAATTTCAGAAGTTATACCTCTACTATCAAGACTCTCTTTGATTGCTCCTGTTTCTGAAGGTGTTAAATTACTGTAAAGTGGCACTAGTGTTACTCTCGTAAAAAAATAAACTGAAAATATAACAACTAGAAGAAGCAAAAGTCCGCTACTTGTTATCACAGTCTTTTGCTTTTTCGAACGACTTTGCCAATACTCTTTTAAAGGATTAAATATTTTATTTAGATTCTCTTTCATTCTCTTCCCCCGGCTACCGTAATTTTGTTTAGGTAATAACCGCCCATCTTTTTATGTCATCAGTTTTCTCATGAGTGTTTCTTTTTCAACGAAGCCCATTAATCGCATGGACACTTGCTTTTTACGGAGAGGAAGGGAGTTACCTCTTATCCTCCAACTTCGTTTATTGAAAACATTCTTACTATTACACTGACATTCGCATTATTTCCTGATAAGCTTCTACTGCTTTATTACGTATTTCCATTGTAGCTTGCATCGTGATGCTAGCCTTTTGAGATGCGATCATTACTTGAGATAAATCGACGTTTTCTCCTCTTGCTAGCTTATTTGTTAGCGCATCTGATTCATTTTGTGCCTGGTTCACACTGTTAATGGATTCTTTTAAAAAGGACGCAAAGTTTTTTTGTGTATTTGCAACAGATGATTTATTATTAGTTGCAGTATTTGTTAATGGAAATGCAGAAGATACTGCAGAAAAATTTAGAGGTTCCATTTCATTTCTCCTATTCGTCTTTATTTACCGATTTCTAATGTTTTCATTAACATACTCTTAGAAGCATTTAAAACAGTGACATTGGCTTCATATGACCTAGAAGCACTCATTAAATCGACCATTTCGCGCAAAGGATCTACATTTGGCATACTTACATACCCATTTTCATCCGAATCTGGATTTTCCGGATCATAAACCATCTCAAATGGTGTTTCGTCTTCTACAATTTTAGATACCTTAACTCCTGAACCTGTATCTGAGCTTGTTCCTCTTGCAGCATTCAAATGGGAAGCAAACGAACCATCTTGCTCTTGAAAAACAACTTGTTTTCGTTTGTAAGGCTCCCACTCGCCATTTACTAATCTACCTCTTGTTGTATCTACGTTTGCCATATTGGAAGAAATAACATCCATTCTTAACCGTTGAGCAGTTAAAGCAGAGGCAGTAGTGTTTATACTATTAAAAATAGTCATGCTTACTTCCCTCCTCTAATTACACTTTCAAGTGAACTAAATTTCCCACTAATTCGATCAATTAACGCATTGTAATATATTTGGTTTGTCGCAAGATCGGTCATTTCTTTATCCATGTCCACACTATTACCGCTGTTATTATAAGTAACTCCATTTTTTGAAACAACTGCTGTTGAAGCGTTGCTAGCGGAAAAAGAAATATGCTTACTATTTGTGACATTTGCATTCATAGCACTAGATAAGGAATCTTTAAAAGTCACTGTCTTCGCTTTATAGTTTGGTGTATCTACATTTGCTATATTTTGTGCTATAACCTTTTGCTTTTGATTGGAGTAATTTATTGCATTTTCTAAGGTTGTTATTGTATTAGAAAAAAGATTCAATTTTTTACACCTCGAGAAACGAATTTTGAGAAAATTGTTGAATTTTGTTTTTTTGTGACGTTTTTTTACATGATAGATTTAATTTTAATGAATTTGCAATAATATGTCTATGGAAAAGAGGATAATTTTAATGATGCTTTTTACCTATTTTAGTTCATAATTGACATAATTATTCCTAAAAACGGGTATGAGTTGGTGTTTTTCGAACCTTTACCGTTACTATTTTCATGGTTATTAGTTACTAATCGATATGATTAATTGGCTATGTACACAAATATACATGTTATTACTCTGTAATGTAAATGAAAAATAATTGGAAAATCCGCAGTTTTTGTCGAACGATAGCTAATAGTATAATCGAACCAACATGTTAATCTTTCTTCCTGCTCATATAACGCAAAAAAACCTTTCCAATGATTTGAAAAGGTTTTTTATCGTCATCTGTTTTATTAATGAATATTCAATAGATACTTTTTATTTATTTGTTTTTAATTTCTCAAGCTCTAATAAGAACTTGTCATTTAGCACTTTAATATAAGTACCTTTCATTCCTAAAGAACGCGACTCAATAACGCCAGCACTTTCTAATTTACGCAATGCATTTACAATCACAGATCTTGTAATACCAACACGGTCTGCAATTTTAGAAGCTACTAATAAACCTTCGTTACCATTTAACTCTTCAAAAATATGCTCGATTGCTTCTAATTCACTATAAGATAAAGAGCTGATCGCCATTTGAACAACAGCTTTGCTTCTTGCTTCTTCTTCGATTTCTTCTGCTTTTTCACGAAGAATTTCCATTCCAACTACTGTAGCACCATATTCTGCAAGAATTAAATCATCATCATGGAATTGTTCTTGTAATCTTGCAAGAATTAATGTTCCAAGTCTTTCGCCACCACCGATAATAGGTACAATGGTAGTAAGACCTTTCGCAAATAATTCTTTATTCTCAACTGGGAAAGCAGTATACTCACTTTCGATTTCTAAATTACTTGAAGTTGTTTGAATGTTAAACAAGCTATTTGTATATTCCTCTGGGAATTGGCGATCTTCAAGCATCTTTTTCATGCGATCATTTTCAATTTGCTGATTAACTGCAAACCCTAGTAATTTCCCTCTTCTGCTCACAACGAAAATATTTGCTTCGATAACGTCACTTAACGTTTCAGACATTTCCTTAAAGTTTACTGGCTTACCTGCAGCTCTTTGCAGCATTGCGTTTATTTTTCTTGTTTTCGTTAATAAATCCATTTCATATTCCTCCTGTTAACTCAAACCAACACTTGAAATAATCTATGTCTACTTATACCGTTACCTTTTCAGGAGTATATTTTAGTTCTACAAAATTATAGTATAAATTGACTTAAATCTTTATTTCTTGAGATGGCTCCTAACTTCTCCTCCACATACTTCGGAGTAATCGTTATTTTTTCCATTGTTATTTCTGGTGCTTCGAAAGACAAGTCTTCTAATAGTTTTTCTAGAATTGTATGAAGTCTACGCGCACCGATATTATCTGTATTTTGATTTACTTCATAAGCTACTTCAGCTATCTTACGAATAGCTTCGTCAGAAAATTCAATTTCTATACCTTCTGTTTGCAATAATGCTTGATATTGCTTAATCAATGCATTGTCTGGCTCCACAAGTATACGATAGAAATCATCTACTGTTAGTTTCGTAAGCTCAACACGAATCGGAAATCTTCCTTGTAATTCTGTGATTAAATCAGATGGCTTAGACATATGGAAAGCACCTGCAGCAATAAATAAGACATGATCCGTTTTAACCGAACCGTATTTTGTTACGACTGTCGATCCTTCCACTACAGGTAAAATGTCTCGCTGCACACCTTCTCTTGAAACATCCGCTGAAGAACTGCCATTTGACTTGCTAGCAATCTTATCGATTTCATCGATAAAGATTATACCCATTTGTTCTGCACGAACGAGAGCATCCTGTGTAACCTCGTCCATATCGATTAGTTTTTGCGCTTCTTCGTTTGTTAAAACGCTTCTTGCTTCTCTAACCGTTAATTTGCGCTTTTTCTTTTTCTTCGGCATAAAACTACTTAAGGCATCCTGCATATTCATTCCCATTTGCTCTATGCCAGAACCTTGAAGCATATCAAACATAGAAGGCTGTTGTTCTTCTACTTCTACCGTTACTACTTCGTCTTCTAGTTCGCCTAAGGCAAGCTTTTCTTTTACTATTTTTCTTTTTTCTGACTTACTAGTTTCTTCCACAGTTGACTCTTCTTCGTCTGTATCTGTAGCTCCACCGCCAAAAAGCATTTCCAAAGGATTCTTGTAGTTCGAGGTTTTCTTTGCAGCAGAAGGAACCAATAATTCAACAAGTCGATTATTTGCAGCAACTTCTGCTCTCTCTCTAACTTGAAACATCTTTTCTTCTCTCACTAAGCGTACAGATGTTTCAACAAGATCACGAACCATTGATTCTACATCACGTCCGACATAACCTACTTCCGTAAACTTAGTTGCTTCTACTTTAACAAATGGCGCGTTAACAATCTTAGCAATCCTTCTTGCTATTTCTGTTTTGCCGACACCAGTTGGCCCCATCATTAAAATATTTTTTGGATTGATTTCATCTCTAAGCTTTTCATCCAGCAAGCTTCTGCGAAAACGGTTTCTTAAAGCAACAGCAACCGCTTTTTTGGCATCCTTTTGTCCAACAATATATTGATCAAGGCGCTCTACTATTTGACGAGGTGTTAAACTAGCACTTTTTTGCATATTAAAAATCCTCCCCTATAATTCTTCCACGATGATATTATTATTTGTATACACACAAATTTCACCAGCAATCTCTAGAGCAGCCTTCGCAATGTCGTATGCAGAAAGATTATCTCCAGAATAAGTTTTGAGCGCTCTACCTGCAGCAAGTGCATAGTTTCCGCCAGAACCAATTGCAAGTATACCATCATCTGGTTCAATTACTTCGCCTGTTCCAGATACTAATAATAGGTCTGTTTCATTCATAACGATCAGCATCGCTTCCAGTTTTCTAAGAACTTTATCACTGCGCCATAGCTTCGCAAGCTCCACCGATGCACGCTGTAAGTTCCCATTAAACTCATCTAATTTCCCTTCAAATAGTTCGAAAAGGGTAAAGGCATCCGCAACTGATCCCGCAAATCCTGCAATTACTTTCCCGTTAAAAAGCTTTCTTACCTTCCGGGCAGTGTGTTTCATCACAACAGCATTCCCTAGTGTAACCTGACCATCACCGGACATTGCTGACTTCCCTTTATGTTTTACCGCAAAAATAGTTGTTGCATGAAATTGTGGCATTTCAGACATGTTACTTCCTCCTTATCCAAATGACTATGCCCTAGGATGATAAGACATATATGTCTTTTTTAAATACTCATTTGTTACATGAGTATATATTTGAGTTGATGTTAAAAATGCATGACCTAATAATTCTTGAACCGTTCTCATATCTGCACCATTTGCCAACAAATGAGTTGCAAATGAATGTCTCAATTTATGGGGATGAATTTTTCCCTGTGAGGATGAAGTATCCATCATTTTATTTAAGATATCACGAACTCCGTTATCTGTTAAAATTCCTCCGCGATAATTAACAAACAAATAAGAATGAGATGAAATATCTTTCATCAGTTTATTCCTACCAGTTTTTATGTACGCTTCAAGAGCTTGATGAGCAAAGCTACCAAATGGAACATAGCGCTCCTTTTGTCCTTTTCCCCTAACCAATACGGTAGAAACACTAAAATCAATATCGCTTAATTGAATTTTTGTACATTCTCCAACACGAATGCCTGTCGCATACAATAATTCAAGCAATGCTTTATTTCTTAGCCCAAGGGGTGTGTTTGTATCACATGATAAAAAGAGTTGCTGCAATTCTTCCTCATAGAAAAAATCAGGTAATCTCTTTTCCAGCTTAGGAATCGATACGGCAGAAAACGGATTATTGCCTACTTCCTTCTCCCTTAGCAAAAATCGATAAAAACTTCTCAAACTAGATATTTTCCGCGCAATCGTCTTTCTTGCTAATTGCTGTGAAAAAAGCTCTGTTAAGTATATTCTTACATCAGAAGGACTTACGTCATCTAACTTGTCTATTACTTGATCTTTCATAAAGCGAAAAAATTGGTCAATATCTTGCATATAAAATTCTATTGTATATGGTGAGTAATTTTTTTCAATCTGTAAATAGGTAATAAATGCCTGAACATGATTGTTTAATTCCTGTTTCATACCCTCACCTCACAATGGCT
Organism: Niallia sp. HCP3S3_B10; assembly: GCF_052064465.1. Lineage (NCBI taxonomy): Bacteria > Bacillati > Bacillota > Bacilli > Caryophanales > Bacillaceae > Niallia > Niallia sp. HCP3S3_B10. Next base: position 95,325 of record NZ_JBQHVO010000006.1, read on the forward strand.
TCATCATATTATCATACTTTTTATCTACAAGCAATAAATTTACACATTTTTCACAAAGTTCCGAATTGTTTGTGACAATCCTTTCATTTCATGTTTATTTCTTCCTTTTCCCTTCGATTTGTAAAGCTAATCTTAAAATATAGGAACCATCCTTCTATTTAAAAGCAAGACATTTAAATAATCATGGAAAACACGAAAGACAATCGCAACTTTTATGAAGTCATTACTCATAGCATTTTACTATACGAATGAAAGAATGAAAAGTTTCTACTTCAAGAGAATAAATATTTTTTTATATAATCGAATTTCCACTACTTTTTCTTCCATATATATTATATTTAGGAAAATACACAAAAGATAATATGTTAGTAATTGACAAGAGAGTGAGCACATCACTCACCCTCGGAACCATTACTTTAATGTTATTTTCGAAGTAGATCGATTATCTTTATAAGAAACCTCGTTAGCTTTGTGGCTCTTCTTTATAATCACAGTTTACGCACTGTACTTGAACCCCTTTTTTCAACTTCTTCTCTACTAACATGTTTTCGCATTTCGGACAAGGTCTTTGAAGTGGCTTATCCCATGAAATAAAATCACATTCCGGAAAACGATCGCAACCATAAAAGATTCTGCGCTTCTTACTTTTTCTTTCAATTATATTCCCTTCATGGCACTTCGGACATTTTACTCCAATATCCTTCACGATCGCTTTCGTATTTCTGCAATCCGGGAAATTGCTGCAAGCCATGAACTTTCCATATCGGCCCATTTTATAAACCATCGGATGTCCGCATTCTTCGCAATCCTCTCCTGCTGGTTCATCTTTTATTTCTATCGTCTGCATTTCTTGTTCAGCTACTTCTAATCTTTTCTCAAACGTTTGATAGAATTCATCAATTACTTTTACCCAATCGACTTTACCTGCCTCAATATTATCTAAATCTTGTTCCATATTGGCAGTAAATTCAATGTTTAATATTTCTGGGAAAAATTCCAAGATTAATTCTAAGACGATTTCTCCTAATTCAGTTGGAATAAATCGTTTATTATCAAGTGCTACATAACCCCGCTTTTGAATAGTATCAAGGGTTGGAGCAAATGTTGATGGTCTTCCTATACCTAATTCTTCTAGCGTTCTTACTAGTCTCGCTTCTGTATAACGTGGAGGTGGCTGGGTGAAATGCTGCTTTGTTTCAATATCTTTATTTAATACCGTGTCCCCTTCCTTTAAATCAGGAAGCTGGCGGTCTTTTTCATCAACGTTATCATCTGTGCCTTCCACATAAACTTTCATAAAGCCAGGGAACTTAATTTTTGAGCCGTTTGCACGGAATTTTACGTCGCCGTTTGATAGATCGACACTCATTGTATCCATTATAGCTGATGCCATTTGGCTAGCAATAAATCTTTCCCAAATCAACTTATATAACCGAAATTGATCTCGGGATAAAAATTCCTTTACCTTATTTGGCTCTCGACCAATGCTAGTTGGACGAACTGCTTCATGGGCATCTTGTACCTTTGCATTCTTTTTCTCTTTTTTCTTCTCGTCTCTTGTATATTCTTTCCCATAATTGCTGTTTATAAATTCAAATGCTTCTCCTTGGGCAACCTCGGAAATTCTAGTTGAGTCGGTTCTCATATACGTAATTAAACCAACTGTTCCTTCTTTACCAAGATCTATTCCTTCATATAATTGCTGTGCTAACATCATTGTTTTCTTCGCACGGAAATTTAATTTACGGGCAGCTTCCTGTTGGAGAGATGATGTAGTAAATGGAACAGCGGGATTTCTCTTCCGTTCTTTTTTACTGACTTTATCTACTGTAAATTTATTATCTTTTAGTTGACTAGTTATTTTCTTAACATCTTCTTCTGAATGAAGTTCGATTTTCTCTCCATTTATTCCATAAAAGGATGCTTCAAAGTTATTTTTCACTTTAATAAAGCTACCTTCAATAGACCAGTATTCTTCTGGTACAAATGCTTTGATTTCTCGCTCTCTTTCAATGATGAGACGTACAGCAACTGATTGTACTCTTCCTGCACTCAGTCCTTTTTTTACTTTTTTCCATAATAGCGGACTAATATTATATCCAACTAATCTGTCTAAAACCCTTCTTGCCTGCTGTGAATCCACTAAGTCCATATTAATCGCTCTTGGGTGCTTAAATGACTCTTTAATAGCGTCTTTTGTGATTTCATTGAAAACAACACGACAATCTGATTCAATGTCCACATTTAAGCTATTAGCTAAATGCCATGCAATTGCTTCCCCTTCGCGATCCGGGTCAGCTGCTAAATAAATTTTCTTCGCTTTTTTTGCTGCTGTTTTTAGATCCTTTAAAATAGGACCTTTTCCGCGGATTGTTATGTACTTTGGCTCAAATTGTTTTTCTATATCAACACCCATTTGACTTTTAGGTAAATCTCTAATATGTCCCATTGATGCTTTCACTTTAAATTTTTTTCCTAAATATCGTTCTATTGTCTTTGCTTTTGCTGGTGACTCAACGATTACTAAAAAATCTGACATCCACTGTCCTCCTTAAGAGGGATTTAAATATTCACTATTATTGTATACTATGTTTTGATTTGTCAAACATTCCGATAACTAGTAAACGTTTTCACTCTCTTTATTTATGTAAATTTTTCGGGTTAAATATCTATACGTTGCAAAATGTATAACAAATTTCTAAAAATAGCAATAGTTTTTTTTAAAGTTTCATGAATAATCCCTAATTTATGGAAAGATTATTTCTGCTTCTAATAGGGTTGCTTTCTAATTCCGCAGCTTGTGTCCACTTCACACAGTCTGCTCGAATGTACAAGTATTAACCGATAAAACAATTAAAATTTAAATAAAAAAAGATAATTCCTTAAATAATTTTATGTTTATAGCGTAACACTTTCCTTTCGCATTGAAAACTATTTTCATTTGCCTATTGTGATAATGATTATTTTTCAATTGATAAAATAGAGATTAAAAACTATTTTTATATAAATAAATTAGAGGCTTTTACTTATTCTAAATGCTTCCATTCTTCTATTATATCATTCGCTACGAGTACGGGCTTTGCGCCTTGTTGAATCAATTCATTCGGGCCAACTGAATAGGGACTAAAGATATTTCCTGGTATAGCAAATACGTCTCGCCCTTCATTGACGGCAAAATTAGCGGTGATTAAGGAGCCACTTTTCTGCTTCGCTTCTACCACGAGGGTTCCGTTACTTAAGCCGCTAATAATGCGATTTCTCATTGGAAATTGCCATTTAAGTGGTTTTGTTAATGGGGGATATTCAGATAGCACGAGATGATCTTTCATCATTTCTCCGGCTAGCTCGCGGTTTTCTTTTGGATAAATATGAAAAAGGCCTCCCGCAATAACGCCAATTGTTTTACCCCCATGATCAATAGTAAGCTTATGGGCTATAGAATCTACCCCGTGGGCTAGACCACTTACTATGGTGATTTTCTCCTCTACTAGTTCTTTTAGAAGCTGTTGCATCACTTTCGTACTGTAGGTAGTTGCTAAACGGGAACCAACAATCGCTAGCTTTTTTTTCGATTGAAGCAAGGAAAGATCTCCTTTTGCATAAAGAACCCAAGGCGGCTGGTAGATTTCTTTTAGAAGGGGTGGATATAATGGATCAAAAAAAGGAATAGTGTGGATATGATTGTAACGATACTGGTTCATTAGCTCTTCCACATAATTCGAATGGATTGTTTCCACTATTTCCTTTTCAACATTAGGAGGTAACGAGGATAAAAAGGAAGGGATTTTATGCAACTGAAGAGTAGGATCTTCTTTCAGAAGACTCCCTATTATTTTCCAACTAATTCCTCGACAGTGATGTAGCTTAATTAATGTTTTGTTTACAATTTCCATCTTTTCTTCCTTTCACTTGTCTACTTTTTCACAAAAAATTAGCTAACATACAAAAGGAAGACGAAAAACACTTCATAAATAAGGAATTATCTTCCTTCATTATAAATAGTTTTTTGGATTATGCCTAGTATTCATTTTCACTGTTTGCATTTGTAAATCCGCAGATTACATATCTTCCTAACTAATCTTAAAAAAATATCACGAAAAAACCTAGCCTTATTTGCAAAATAAGACTAGATTTCTTTTTTATTTTGTAACTACTTCATGTGTTTTACATTTTTCGTATAAAGACTGCTCTTTTAATACCTCTATCAATGTAGCTCCCATATCAGATGGAGTTGGCGCTACTTTTATGCCACATTCTGATAGAACACTAATTTTTTCGTCCGCCGTTCCTTTTCCACCTGAGATGATTGCACCAGCATGCCCCATTCGCTTACCTGGTGGTGCAGTGCGCCCGCCGATGAATCCTACTACCGGCTTCGTCATATTTGCTTTTACCCATCTTGCCGCTTCTTCTTCTGCAGTACCACCGATTTCTCCAATCATAATTACTGCATACGTTTCTTCATCTTCATTAAATGCCTTTAGTGTATCAATAAAATCTGTTCCATTTACTGGATCTCCGCCAATTCCTACTGCCGTAGATTGGCCAATACCAGCCTGGGAAAGCTGATGAACAGCTTCATATGTTAAGGTACCTGAACGAGAAACAACCCCTACATGGCCCTTCTTATGGATATATCCTGGCATAATCCCAATCTTACATTCTTCAGGTGTAATTACCCCAGGACAGTTCGGACCTATTAATCTAGTCTTTTTCCCTTCCATATAGCGTTTTACTTTCACCATATCAAGAACAGGAATATGCTCTGTAATACAAATTACTAAATCAAGTTCTGCATCAACCGCTTCTAATATCGCATCTGCCGCAAATGGAGCTGGTACATAAATAACCGATGCATTTGCTTCCGTAACTTCTACAGCATCTTTCACGGTATTAAAAACAGGTACTCCTTCTACCGTTGTACCGCCTTTTCCTGGAGTTACGCCCCCAACGATCTTTGTACCATATTCAATCATTTGTGTTGTATGGAAAAGTGCTGTTGCACCAGTTATTCCTTGGACAAGGACCTTTGTATCTTTATTAATAAAAACACTCATGCTTAATTCCCTCCTTGTTCTACTAAGGTTACAATTTTCTCAGCACCATCAGCCATCGATTCTGCTGCTACAATATCCACACCTGATTCCCGAAGAATCTTTTTGCCTAAGTCTACGTTTGTTCCTTCTAGGCGAACAACAAGCGGCACATGAAGGCTGACCTGCTTTGCAGCTTCCACAATTCCTGTTGCGATAACATCACATTTCATTATGCCACCAAAAATATTAACAAAAATTCCCTTTACTTTTGAATCAGACAAAATGATTTTAAACGCTTCTGTTACTTTTTCTGCTGTTGCTCCGCCCCCAACATCTAAAAAGTTTGCCGGTTCTCCGCCATAATGCTTAACAATATCCATCGTTGCCATAGCAAGTCCAGCACCATTTACCATACAGCCAATATTTCCATTTAAGGCAATATAGCTTAGATCATATTTAGACGCTTCTAATTCTTTCTCGTTTTCTTCATCTAAATCTCTATATGCTACAATATCTTTATGTCTATAAAGGGCATTTGAATCAAAATTCAACTTTGCATCCAACGCCATAATATTTCCATCCTCTGTTAGCACAAGTGGATTAATTTCAGCAATCGAGCAGTCTTTGTCTACAAATACTTTATATAAACCAGTCATAAATGCAACTGCTTTATTTACTTGCTTGCTTGGGATATTAATTGCAAATGCAACCCGACGTGCTTGAAACGGAGTAAGACCAGTTACTGGATCAATAACTTCTTTGACAATTTTCTCTGGGTACTTCTCTGCGATTTCCTCAATTTCTGTACCACCCTCTTCAGAAGCCATTAATACGATTCGAGATGTTGCACGGTCCACGACAAATCCTATGTAATATTCCTTCTTGATCCTGCAGCCTTCTTCTATTAATAATCGTTTTACTAATTTTCCTTCTGGTCCTGTTTGATGGGTAACCAATGTGCTGCCCAATATATCTGATGCATAAGTCTGTACTTCTTCCAAACTTTTTGCAACCTTTACTCCACCAGCTTTCCCTCGACCACCTGCATGGATTTGTGCTTTCACTACCCATACATCACTGTTTAATGTTTCTGCAGCTCGCACTGCCTCTTCTACTGTAAAAGCTACTTTTCCTTTTGGTACTGAGACGCCTTTTAATTCTAAAATCTCTTTCCCCTGATATTCATGAATATTCAAGCTTCCACACCCCTTTGATTTCCCTTTTTTGTAAAATTGGAGACAACTGCATTAATACATCTTATAACGAATGAATGAAATTTACTTCATTCTTTTTTGTTTTCTCCTTTTGACATAATAATCGTTTTCACTGTAGTAATAGGCTTTCCTAAAAGCGATTTACGATTTATTTATCTATTTGGAAAAAACAAAAATATGGTCACGCTTTCATTTTAAATGAAAAAACCTTTCTTTGTCTATAAAAAAGGCTTTTATCTTTAAATATTTTACATTTAAAAATATTTTTTCTTCATTTTTTGCCTTTTGGAGCGTCTTTTTTCGTCGTTTCCTTCTCTAATGAATAAATATATGCAAACACTTCAGCAACTGCCATATATAAATCTTCTGGAATTTGTTCATTTATATTTAATTTACTTAGAAGTTCTACAAGCGAAGCATCTTCCTGAATCGGGATATTCTCTTTTTTCGCCCGTTCAAGTATTTGCTCAGCCACTAAGCCTTTCCCTTTTGCAATAACTGCAGGAGCTGAATGTTTATGCTTCTCATAGGTTAACGCTATCGCTTCTTTTCGTTTTAAAGGCCTAGGCTTGTTCATATTTTAAGATCCACTCCTTTGTAACCATTTACTCGCATTGCTTGCTGAGGACTCCACATAGGCCTGTCTTCTTTTGTCAAAGGTCTCACATGAACTGCCATCAGTTTATAATCAAGCTCCCTAAGCCTTTCTTTTAAAGACTCTTCCTTTTGTTTTATTATTGGCATTATTTCAGTTGCTTGATCATTAAGGATACTCATATTCATGATTCGGTTTTGGATATTTAAATCAATAACCGTATCCTTCATATGAGCAAGCTCTAAGTAAAAAAGGATGCGACAATAATTGCTATCCACTTTGCCATCTTCCGTTTTTCTGCCATTATACTGCATCGTTACATCCACCTGCTGGTTGAAAAAACGAAGGGGAATTTCTGTAACTAGCTGCATAATAGGACCAGTTTGCTGACTCATAAGCTGATAGCCTGTCATTTTATCGATCAGTTGTCCTGCTGTCTCTTTCACAGCTATTGGAACGTCTTTTCCCATTAACTCTAGTAGCATGGGCTTTAGCATTTCCTGATGAAAGGCTTGTTCGTCTTCCATCGGAGTTCGTTTTAATAATCCAGCTTCATACGAATAGCCCATTTTATGAATTATAGTTTTTATCGTATCTACCATACTATCTTTGGAAAAATTTTCTCCCTCTGTTAAACTGGAAAGCAAATTGGTTAAGATTGGTTCCTTCACTTTATGTGCAGAAAGTTGGTGTTGCAACTCCTCTATCATGACACTAAATCCTTTATCTGATTGTAAGGATGTAAGACTAGAAAATACTTCTTTTGTTAGAGGCAGCTCTCTTTCAAGCATTTGACCAATAATCGAAAGATCTTGTTTCCCAATAAAACTCGGTAGCCATTCTCTTACGTTTCCAATCGCTTCTTTCGTAATTGGTAGATTATTAGAAAGTATATACTGAAGTAACATTCGATTTTCCTTTGAATTAGGAAGATTTAGCTGATGAAGCAATCCAGTCATATTTCCTTTTTCTGTTGGTGCTTCATTTGCTTGGGTTAAAACTTTTAAAACTGGCTTATCATCCGTTATGGAAACTTGAAACCAATAACTTTGATCAACGGTTACGGGAATGGTTAGGTTGGCAAGCATTCTTTGCGATCCTATTTGTACCTCTGCCATTTGTTGAGGAAATAATTTTGTCAATTTTCCATATACTAGTTGTCCATCTCTTAATTCAAGGGCTTTGTTACCTAAACGATTTTCATGAAATAAATCATGTACAATATGGTTAATATTCATCTTATTCCTCCTTTCTTCCTTAACAAAAATACAACCATTCCATTAGCTATTTTATATTCTCCACCATCTCTTTGATAGGGGAAAAACTCTTGCGGTGATGAATCGTAATCCCACATTCCTTAAGAGCTACTAGATGCTCCTGTGTGCCATAGCCCATATTGCTCGCAAAATGATAATCAGGATACACTTCATGTAACTCTTTCATCATGCGATCTCTCGTTACTTTTGCAATAATGCTTGCCGCAGCAATTGAAACACTTTTACTATCCCCTTTAATAAGGGACTGGCTAGGGTATGGAGTGGTTAATTTCATTGCATCAATAAGTAAGTAATCTGGCGTTTGGGAAAGCTCATTAATCGCTTCTAACATTCCCTTTTTTGTTGCTTGATAAATATTAATTCGATCTATTTCTGTAGGTGAGATTACTCCCACCCCTATCGAAATTGCCTCATTTTTAATGACCTCATAAAATAATTCTCTTTTTTTCTCTGACAATTTCTTTGAATCGTCGATACCAGGTAAGTAAAAACCTTCCGGAAGGATAACGGCCGCTGTGACAACAGGTCCAGCAAGCGGTCCCCTGCCTACTTCATCAATGCCTGCAATATATGTATATCCCTTGCTTCTTATTTCTATTTCATAACGATTCATCTTGACGAAATGGTCATGAAGCTTCTGTTCCTTTACGATACGTTTCTCCCATGCTCCTAGAAGCTTCTGAGCCCCTTTTCTCTCGTCCTTTCGTAATTCAAGGATAAAAGGGTCATTAACTTCCTTTATCCCTTCTAGCGTCTCTTTTATTTCTTTCATCGTTGCTAATTTCATTTTTTACACCTCGATATTTATATCGGTTTATGGATGATTTTATTTATTTTAATCTGTTCGGTATGCTTTTACTTCGCTTCCGAAAATGTTGGCCGTTATTTTTCCATTTCAGACACAAAATTTCTTCTCTCCTTATAACTATGAAAATTAGAAATTTATCTCCTACTCTTTACATAGAAAAGAGAAGTGTCTGATTTTAGCCACTTCTCTTTGAGAGCTTTTTACATATCTTCTGTTTTTTCAAATGTCAAAGGTCCAAATTTTTCACTTCTGATATCACGGATTATTAATTCTGTCACTTTATCATAGTCAATCATACCGCCGCCTGATAATGCTCCTCTAAATGTGCCGATTTTATCAAACAGTTCAACCGTATCCTCTGGAATCGTATCTAAATCATATCTTTCTTTTAAACGTTCTGGATATTCTTTTTCCAAAAAGCGTAGTCCAAAGATAGCAATATCTTGTAAATTTAAAATAGTATCTTTAATTGCTCCCGTTAAAGCAAGCTTTAATCCAACTTCTTGGTCTTCAAATTTCGGCCATAATATTCCTGGTGTATCTAATAGCTCCATTTCTTTGCCTACTTTAATCCATTGCTGTGCTTTCGTTACACCTGGTGTATTTCCTGTTTTGGCAATGTTTTTTTTCGCCAATCGATTAATCAGGGTAGATTTACCTGCATTCGGAATTCCGACAATCATTGCTCGAATTGCTCGTGGTCTAATTCCTTTTGCTTTCATGCGATCAAATTTTTCCGCCAAAACTACTTTTGCTAAAGCAGTAATTTCCTTCATTCCAACCCCTGCATGCGAATTAATTGCAAGTGCTTGTATACCTTGGTTTTTGAAATAGTTAATCCATTCCTTTGTACGTTCTTTATCTGCCATATCTGCTTTATTCAATAAAACAATTCTCGGTTTATGCTGGATAATTTCATCAATCATCGGGTTACGAGAAGATTGCGGAATTCTTGCGTCCACTAATTCAAAAATAATATCAACCAGCTTTAATTTTTCCGTTACTTGCCTTCTGGCCTTGGCCATATGCCCCGGAAACCATTGTATCGTCATGCCTGCACCTCTAATTCTTCTACTAACATTATTCTACTATTTTTAAATCGGATATCGGCCAATATACAACACTTGTACTGCCAATTATTTTATCATAGCCAATTGTACCAATATGGCGGCTATCTTTGCTATTTCTGCGGTTGTCACCCATTACAAATAACTCATCCTCTGGTACGGTTGCAGTGAAATCCTCCGTTAGTAGTCCATTTAGCCCTTCCTTATTATGTTCCAAGTAGGGCTCATCATAAGCTTGTCCATTGACATATAACACATCATCTCGATACTCAATCGTATCTCCCGGCAAGCCAATTACTCTTTTTATATAATCTTTGCCTTCTGGCGCGTGAAAAACGATAATATCAAAACGCTTTGGTTCACTTACTTTATAGTTTATTTTATTTACAATCATTCGATCTTGGTCAAGCAATGTTGACTGCATAGACTCTCCATCTACTACAATGGGAGCAAATAAAAAATATCGAATGACAAAGGCGAGTAAAACAGCGATAATTAATGCTTTACTCCATTCCCATACTTCATTTTTCTTCTTCTTTTCAGTTGCCATACCTTTCACCAATCCTTAACTGAACAATATAGGTAGTTATTTATGTATGATTGAACGCTTCACTAACATGATATATTTTAGCGGAATATCTGGATGAAGTAAAATTGGAAAGTAAGATATAAAAAAGAACTTGTTACAGGAACAAGCTCTTTTTTGGTAACAATTATCGAATTTCTTTAATACGAGCTTTTTTACCACGTAGGTTACGTAGGTAGTAAAGTTTCGCACGGCGTACTTTACCGCGACGGATAACTTCTAGCTTCGCAATTTTAGGTGTGTGAACAGGGAATGTACGCTCAACGCCAACTCCGTAAGAAACTTTACGTACTGTAAAAGTTTCGCTGATACCACCACCACGACGCTTAATTACAACACCTTCAAATAACTGAATACGTTCACGAGTACCCTCAACAACTTTCACGTGTACACGTACAGTGTCACCAGGACGGAATGAAGGAAGATCAGAACGAAGTTGTTCTTTTGTAATTTCTTCTATTAATTTTTGCATCGTTTTCAACTCCTTCCAACAGACGCTCTTGCACTCATAATGGAGACCACTTGCAGCGGAACATCGTTATAAGACCCTTCACAGAAATCCATCTGTTTAAGTCACAAGTGTTATCTTAACATAAAACTATAATAACAGCAATATTTTTTCTAAAAATAATAGAACTTTGCTATTTTTAATGTAATTGTATTATGTTAACTTGGATGATGTTGCTTTTTTAACTCCTTTACAAGCTTTTTCTGCTTCTCTGTCAGCGGATAATTATCTAGTAAATCCGGACGTCTTTCAACCGTTCTTCGGAAAGATTCCCTTTCTCTCCATTCATCTATATGAGCATGATTTCCAGATAACAGTGTATCCGGAACCTTCATACCACGAAAATCAGCTGGTCGAGTGTAATGAGGATGCTCCAACAAACCAGTGCTAAACGAATCATTTACATGGGATGCTTCTTTCCCCAGTACACCTGGCAATAGCCGTACAACACTGTCAATGACAACCATTGCGCCCAATTCACCGCCAGTTAGGACATAGTCACCAATGGAGATTTCATCTGTTACCAAATGCTCTCTGATTCTTTCATCATATCCTTCGTAATGACCACAAATGAAGATTAAATGCTCCTCTTTGGCCAGTTCTTCCGCTTTTGCTTGCGTGTATCTTTCTCCCTGAGGACACATTAGAATGACACGAGGCTTGGTTCCTTCCTTTTTTGCTGTTAATGCACCAACAGCGTCAAATATCGGCTGGGGCTTTAATACCATTCCAGCACCGCCTCCGTACGGATAATCATCAACGGTTTGATGCTTATTATCAGCGTAATCACGAAAATTCACGACATTGTACGCAGCTTTTTCGCCTTCTTCTGCCTTCTTTAAAATAGAACGATGAAGAACCCCTTCGAACATCTCTGGAAATAATGTAAGTACATCAATCTTCATTAAGAAAACAGCCCTTCCATTGGCTCTATTACAACTAGTTTTTCTTGCACATCTACTTTCATCACTACTTCTTCGATATATGGAATCAAGATTTCATTTTTATCTTGGCCTCTCACAACCCACACATCATTCGCTCCCGGTGTTAAGATTTCCGTAATTTCTCCAAGCTCTTCCCCTTCTACGGTTTCCACTTTACAACCGATAATTTCATGAAAATAATACTCATTTTCTGCAAGTTCTCCAAGAAAGCTCTCTGGCACCTTTAAAAGGCCGCCCTTCATAAATTCCACATCATTCACATTTTCATAGCCTTCAAATGTAAGCAGATTGAAGTTCTTATGTTCTCGATGGTCTTTAATTTTCAATTCAAGCGGATTCGCTTTATCTGTCTGAAAAAAATAAATCGTATTCCCAATTTTGTAGCGTTCTTCTGGAAAATCAGTACGAGAAATAACACGAATTTCTCCTCTTATCCCATGTGTATTGACAACTTTACCAACATTAAACCATTTCTCCATTGCATTCACCTCTATCGAATATCAACCACTGTTCCATCTTTTACAATAATTGACTTATTTGTATTTTCCCAAGACTGCCCCACCTGAACATCAACAACAGCCATTACTTCTTGCTCCTTGATTTCTGTCCCTAATGGTAGTATATGTAATTGATTTAATTGGAACTCTATCGTTTTTTGTTTCTCTAATTTATTTGTAACTTCCTTTCGAAAAAAACGTTTAATTTCCGAACCAGAAGGGTGATTTTTCAATTGTTTTCTTTCTTCAAAATAAAGCTGTTGTACTTCTTTTTCTAGTTGCTCTATTTCTTGCCGATATCGTTCAGAAATGGACTTTCGCGTTTTCTCTGTTAAAACTTGTTTTACTGTTACAGACTGAAGAATCTTCATATACTTCCTCCTAACAGATGACAACCTTTGTACATACCACTAACAAGGTAACATATATTGCATTTTTCGTCTAAATACAAGTAAATTATCAATCATTTTACCAACACTACAGCTACTTCTGAAGAAATGCTAGCACTTAAGTTTACTATATCAGCCAATGTAACATGTTTATCAGCCAAAATAATCATTTATCAGCCAAATCTCCATCGATATCAGCCAAAGAAGCGCACTAATCAGCCAAACGCATATTTCTCCTAAAAAACAAAGGAAGGAGGGTTCCCCCTCCTTCCTTTTCATTTAATCTCTAATATCAACAATAATTTTCTTTTGTTGTAATGATCCTGCTGCATAAACAATCGTTCGAATGGCTCTCGCTACTCGCCCTTGCTTCCCTATTACCTTTCCTATGTCATTCTCGTTGACAGAAAGCAAGTAAGTGATACGATTATCCTCTTCTGTTACAGTTACGGCAACTTCCTCTGGAAAATCAACAAGGGGCTTAACAATCGTTTCTATAAGCTCTTTCATTGCATCAAAAATTATTTAGCGTTTTTGATATTGTGGAATTTTTCCATAATACCTTGGTTAGAGAATAGGTTACGTACTGTATCAGATGGTTTTGCACCATTTTGTAACCATTGTAGAGCTTTATCTTCGTTGATTTCCACGATAGCTGGGTTTGCTACCGGATTGTAAGTTCCTACTGTTTCAATGAAACGTCCATCACGTGGTGAACGAGAATCTGCTACTACGATACGATAAAAAGGAGATTTTTTTGCTCCCATTCTTTTTAAACGAATTTTTACTGCCATTTAATATTGCACCTCCGAATAGTTTCACACAAGATAGTATATTATCAGATACTCCAACACTTTGTAAAGTGTTTTTTCTTGTCAGTGTTAAAAATCTTTATTTACGCCCTCTAACAGTCTGTTTTCGCCCAATTTCAATGGACAAACGAAGCCAATTTTATATAAAAAACTGTCGTTAGAACGGGTTGAAAGGTAATTTTAATTTACCTTTTTTCTTGCCCTTTTGACCCATATTGGTCATTTGCTTCATCATTTTTCTCATGTCATCAAACTGTTTTAAAAGTCGATTTACTTCCGGAACGGTTCTACCGCTTCCTTTTGCAATACGCTTTCTTCTGCCAGAATTGATGATCTCTGGATGTTCTTTTTCTTGCTTAGTCATGGACTTAATGATTGCCTCTACATGTGCAATTTGCTTTTCGTCCACTTTCATATTGTTTAAGCCTTTGATTTTGTTCGCACCTGGCATCATTTTAATTAATTCGTCAAGTGGTCCCATGCTTTTCACCTGGCTTAAGGAATCAAGAAAATCGTCAAAGGTAAATGAATCTGATTTCATTTTCTTTTCTAATTCTCTCGCCTTTTCTTCATCCACGTTTATTTGCGCTTTTTCGATTAAGCTAAGCACATCACCCATTCCTAGGATTCTAGAAGCCATTCTCTCAGGATGGAATGTTTCAAGCGCGTCCATTTTTTCTCCCAAACCAACAAATTTAATTGGTGTGTTTGTAACAGAACGTATGGAAAGCGCAGCACCCCCACGTGTATCACCATCAAGCTTTGTTAAGACAACTCCCGTTAATCCTAACTGCTCGTTAAAGCTTCCGGCTACATTGACAGCATCTTGCCCTGTCATTGCATCGACAACAAGTAATATTTCTTCTGGGTTTGCAAGTTCTTTGATTTGCTTTAATTCATCCATTAGGGCTTCATCTACATGAAGACGACCTGCTGTATCAATTAATACATAATCATGATGATCTTCTTTCGCTTTTTCAATCGCTTGCTTTGCAATTTCAACAGGACTAACTTGGTCTCCTAGTGAAAAAACTGGAAAATCAAGCTGTTTTCCTAATGTTTGCAATTGCTTAATCGCAGCAGGACGATAAATATCTGCAGCTACTAATAGTGGATTACGATTATGTTTTTTACGCAGTAAATTTGCAAGCTTACCAGTGGTGGTTGTTTTCCCCGCCCCTTGAAGTCCGACCATCATAATGACAGTTGGAGGACGTTTACTCACACCAATTTTGCTTTCTTCTCCACCCATTAATTCCGTAAGCTCTTCTTTTACTACTTTAATAACTTGTTGTCCAGGAGTTAAGCTTTTTAGCACTTCCTGTCCAACTGCACGTTCACTTACTTTTTTGACAAAGTCTTTTACCACTTTAAAGTTTACGTCTGCCTCAAGAAGCGCAAGACGTACTTCACGCATCATTTCTTTTACATCCGCTTCATTTACTTTCCCTTTTCCACGGATTTTTTGCATCGTGTTCTGCAGTCGGTCAGCTAAACCTTCAAATGCCATACGTCAGCCTCCTTAATCTAATTTCTCTAGTTCCTCTACTGCCTCTCGCAACGCAGATATAGATAAGGTATCATGTTCTAGCATTTTTTTCATCTTTTCAAAAAGAACTTGACGCTCTTGAAATTTCTGAAGTAATAATAACTTATTCTCATATTCTTCTAGCATTGCTTCTGTACGTTTAATGTTGTCATACACCGCTTGACGGCTTACATTGTACTCAGCAGCAATCTCCCCAAGAGAGTAATCATCCAAATAGTAAAGAGACATATAGCTTCGTTGCTTCGGTGTTAACAACGACTGATAGAAATCAAATAAATAATTCATTCTCGTTGTTTTCTCAAGCATCGAATAATACCCCCGTGTTAAGTCAAAAGCCTTTACATCGACTATTTTACACACCAGAAAAAAAGATGTCAAGAAAATATCTTTACAAATTGAAAAGCGGAGGGTGCCCGTTTAGGGGCGTGTGGGGTGGAGCGACGATTCCTGAGATATAGGAAACACAGTGAACGGCAGTGAACTG
>NZ_JBQHVO010000007.1:0-101961 GCF_052064465.1 Niallia sp. HCP3S3_B10
CCCAAACCTTGCTTATTATTAATGGCGATGGAGCAGGCTGGATAACGGCATGTCGGGAGTATTTTCGGGAACGCGCCTTTTTCACCATGGATCGGTTTCATGTAGCTCGTTCGATGAAACAGCTAATGAAGAGCCATCCTCGATACCGCTACATGAGAAGAGCGTTAAAAAACTACCAGGTAGAAACATTACTTCTAGAGTTGAATAGTGCAGTAGGAACAATGGATACACCAGAAGAAGAAGAAAAACTAGAGCATTTCCTCGCCTTTTTAACGCATCATCAGGAAACCATAAAAGATTATCGTAGTTGGTTACAGGAGAAAGGCGTGGATACGACAGCGTATCGACCAATGGGAAGTGCAGAAGCAATGATGAATCAATTAGCCAAACGATTAAAAAATGGAAGAGCATGGAGCAAAAAAGGCGTCATGAGCATGGCACGTTTGTGGATTGGATTGAAGGATGACCTATCCATCCAAACGATATATGGGAAATGGGAGAAAGAAAAAAGCCTAAATACATCAAAGAAAGAACATCAACCGAAAAGAAAAATATCCAGAAAATTAGTAACAGAAACCGTGCGTCAGAACCTGCCATACTTAAATCAAGCGATTGGAAAACCCATTCACTTTGCCTTACAGGGATTAAAAGGTTTTTAAAAAAGAAAAAGACGAAATTTTGATGAAAGAAAACATTTAGAAAACGGATACAAAATTAGAAGTTTTACTTTATAAAAAGGGAGCTAAAAAAAACTCCCACAAAAACTTGACTCAATCTTTTAGAATAAGTGATTTGTTACTGTTACCTTTTTTTTAGTAAACTGGCTTTTATGGATGGTGCCACCTCGTTTATCCACCAAGCCATAAAAGAAAGACCCTTTCTGTCTGAAAAAGAGTCTTTCTACTTCGTATATTTATTGATAACCTCTACTAAATGAGGAACCGATTCAAATCTATACAATTTTTCCTTTAGCAATCCCTCTTCTACAATAACTAAACATGGAACACTTTCGACTTCGTACTCTACCGCTAATTCTGGTGCATAATTCAAATCCATTTTTCCTAAATGTAAATCTGGCTTCATTGTATGTAATATTGTTAGCATTTTAGAAGCAACCATACATGTTCCGCAAAGGGGAGTATACAAATAAAGACATACAAGAGGAGCATCCTTGATTTGTTTCTCCCATTGGTCGATCTTCCAATCTATCATAATCCATTCATCCTTGCATCTAAATATTTTGCATTAATCTCAATGTTTGCCTGTAATAATAGTGTTGCTAAATGATGTTCAGGAGAGGTAGCAACTTCTTTGTACTTCCGATCAATATAAAGAAATTCTGCTTCTGGAAGCTCTCTTTTAAACTGCTTTCTTATCTTATCTCCAGATTTGTCTGCATCCACTAGAATATACACATCTTTATCCATTAATTCTTCTAATAATTCATCCAGCTTCGAAACGCCAATTGTTCCATTTGTGCAAATAATATCCACCGGTTCACGTACAATTTTTTCTACTTTTCGTTTATCCGATTTGCCTTCCACAATGATTACTTTTTTCATTTTGATCACCTAAAGGAGTTATTTGATATACTTTAACATATTCAAACTTAAAGAGAAAGAAGTAGGTTAATGGAACAATTTTCAACTTAATATTTATCTAATTAAGCACTCTATTGAAGAAAAGACATCGGCAATTTACCGATGTCATCATTACTAAGAATTATCCTTCATTCGTCATGTCTTCATATTGCTCTGCAGTCATTAGTGTTTCAATGTCTGCTTTATCACTTGGTTCAATAATTACCATCCAAGCATTTTCATAAGGAGATTCGTTAACATACTCTGGATTATCACTAAGATCCTCATTTACTTCTACTACTTTACCGCTGATTGGAGCATATAATTCCGAAACTGTCTTTACAGATTCTACACTTCCAAAAGGCTCATTCGCAGTTACTTCATCGCCTACTTCCGGTAGTTCAACAAATACGATATCGCCTAATTCAGATTGTGCAAAATGTGTAATTCCTATACGAGCATTATCTCCTTCAACTTTTACCCATTCATGTTCTTTTGAATATCTTAAATCCTTTGGTACCGTCATTATTAACCCCTCCGTAAAATCATATTTGCCCTTTATCTTAGAGCCACCTATTAAAAAAAGCAGGTAATGTTATGCCCAACTTTCTTTAAACATTTCTTCTTTAAAGCCTAATGTAACTTTATTTCCATCTGTCGTTAAAGGTCTTTTTATTAACATGCCATCAGAAGCAAGTAAATCAAGCAGTTCGTCCTCTGATGATTCTTTCAATTTATCCTTTAATCCTAGATCTCTGTATTTCTGTCCAGACGTATTGAAGAATTTCTTTAATTCTAGACCACTTTTTTTATACAAATCCTCTAATAATTCGCGGGAAGGAGGATTATCGACAATATGTACTTCTTCATATGACACATGATTTTCATCCAGCCACTTTTTTGCCTTACGACAAGTTGAGCATTTTGGATACCAATAAAAAGTAACTTTCATTCCATCACCCATAATCTATGTATTTTATAACATCCAACTAAATATTATCACAATTTTATATAAAGTGAAACTTCAATAAAGAAGACCTCTACGGAACTTATCTCCTAACTAGATTTCTCCATTCATTTTTGCGTTATGCAAAATGGAACTTCTTCTCTTTTGAAAAGGAAGATAACCATAAAGTATTGGGTTGATACAAGAGAAAGGTTCTTCATGATAGTAACCTAAACTGTCTGAAGAACCTTGAATCATTCTTATCAATAAAATTATACCTGATATCCACCGGCTTTTAATATACATGTAGCAGCCTCTCTCTTACTTCTAATAATCGGCTTTGGCGTAAATCTAGTATATTTCTTCAATACGGAAAGGGCTAATCTTAATTCATCGCCGCTAAGCATATATGCTAAAGTATCTGTTGCCTCTAAAATCACTTGTTGGAAGGCTTCTTGGCAATATATTTCCGTATATAATAATTTTTGCATTTCATCGTTCTTGCCCTTTATCATCGCCTTTTCCGTTCTTATAATACAAGAATCCATTGCAAAGACAGCATTGATTATATTTGTTAGATTCACCATAATCTCTTGCTGTTCTTCCAATTGTTGCTTATATTGTCTCAGCATCATTCCAAATAAGAGATAGGTAATTTTTCTTGCATTGGAGAGGAGCATCTTTTCTTGTGATAACGGTTTTCCATCTGGTTCATCCGGAAGATAGGAAAGCATCTCTTTTTCTGTCATCGCTGCTAGGGACAAAATGGGAAGCTCACCTTTTAGGCACTTTTTCGCCAAGGTAGGAGGTATCATTAACCTGTTTATTTCATTTGTTCCTTCAAAGATACGATTGATTCTTGAATCGCGGTACATTCTAACAATATCATAGTCTTCCATAAAACCATTACCACCATGAAGTTGAACACATTCATCTACAACCATATCTAATACTTCTGATGCAAAAATCTTATTTAAACTACACTCAATTACGTATTCATTAATAATTTTTGCCATTACTTTCATTTCTACATCGTCCGATAGTTCATCCATTGCTTCTGAAAGCATTCCAGCTGTTCGATAAACAGTGCTTTCTGCGGCATAAATATAAGAAGCCATCGTCGCATACTTTTCAAGTGTTAGAGGAAAATGAGCTATTGGGGTGGAAAATTGTATTCGTTGTTTTGTATAGGCAATCGTCTTTTTAAGGGCTTCCTTGCTAGCGCCAATAGCTCCAAGGCCTAGTTTATAGCGCCCAATGTTTAAGATATTTAATGCAATTAAATGGCCTTTTCCTACCTCTCCCAATACATTTTCAATGGGTATTTCTACCTGATCAAAACGGACTGCGCAAGTTGATGAGCTCTTGATTCCTAATTTTTTTTCTTCTTTTCCCACTGACACACCAGAAAATTCTTTTTCAACGATAAAGGCAGTAAAATACTCTTGATCGACTTTTGCATATACAATAAATATATCTGCAATTCCAGAATTCGTAATCCATTGCTTTTCTCCTGTTAAACGATAATGTGTGCCTGCCTCATTTAAAACAGCCTTTGTTTTTACACTAAGCGCATCTGATCCGGCCGTAGGTTCTGTTAATGCGTAAGATGCTATTTTTTTACCGCTAGCTAATGCTGGTAAATACTTTTCCTTCTGCGCTTTATTTCCAAATAAGACAATCGGCAATGAGCCAATTCCTATATGGGCACCGTGCGTAACAGAGAACCCCCCTGCCACAGACATCATTTCCGAAATAACTGCTGTACTAATTTTATCCAATCCCAAACCGCCATATGCTTCAGGAATATCTGAGCTTAAGAGTCCTAACTCTCCTGCTTCTTCCATCAATTGTTTCGTAATTGTAAATTGATGATTTTCCATTTCAGCTAAATGTGGCAATACCTTTTTTTGCACAAATTCACTTGTCATTTCTGCAATCATTTGATGCTCTTCTGTAAAATCCTCTGGTGTAAAGATAGCGTCTATGGTGATTGGTTCTGTTAAAAAACTTCCACCCTTTTGCATAGTAATCCTTTCCTTCCTTTCAAGGTTTTTCATCTTTATTTCGCTGTCAATGGCTTCCCTGTTTGTAATAAATGCAGCATTCTTTGCTGTGTCTCTTGTTTTCTAATCAAACGAATAAAAGCTTCTCTTTCTAGGTCTAATAGATAATCCTCCTCTACCAATGCTCCACAATCTACATCGCCGCCTGTAAGAACTGTTGCAAGATTGCTTGCAATGAAGGCATCATACTCCGATATAAACCCGATTTTTTGTAGCTTTACTATTTCCTTCATTAAGAATTGATAGCCATTTCTACCTGACACAACAATTTTTTCTTTTTTTGGAGGGAGATAATTTTCATTGGCTAATTGTAGGACTGCTTTTTTGGCATCTCTTAATATAAATCGTTCATTATTGGTTATCCCATCCATCTCCGTAAAAAAGCCTATTTCCTTTGCATGGGCGGCAGAAGTAGCAACCTTAGCTGTTAAAATCGTCTGAAATACCTCTCCTGTAAGCTTTAGTAAATCCTCCGTTGAAGAACTTGGCTTTTTTCTCCATTTATTACAATACAATTCGGTTGTTCCTCCACCACCTGGAATAAGCCCAACCCCTGTTTCCACAAGACCAATATACGTTTCTAAGGAAGCTTGCACCTTGCTTGCGGCCAGACAAATTTCCGCTCCTCCCCCTAATGTTTTTTGATAAGGAGCCGCTACAACTGGCTTTTTGCAATATTTTATGCGCTTCATTGCTTGCTGAAAACGGCGGACGGCTAGCTCTATTTCAACAGTATCTTCGTTTTGTGCTTCTAGAAGCATCAATGCTAAATTTGCACCGAGGCTAAAACTCTTTTTTTCACTACCAATAATCAACCCTTTAAATTCCTGCGCCTCTATCAATGCTATCGATTGCTCAATCATCGTCAGAATATCGACACCAATACTCATATTTCTACTGTGTAATTCAAGCAATAAGACACCATCACCTATCTCTATTAGACTTGCTCCATCATTAGAAAGAAGGGGATCTCTTTGCTTTTTACTTTCTCGAATGCTTATTTGATCCATACTTTTTGGAATGGGCAAATATTGTCCTTTATGATAATAATGCTCCACCCCATTAATTTCTTTATAAAATTGGTCAAATCCATGATCAATCATTTCTTTGATCCATAAAGGAATATCCATTAATTCTTCTTCCATTCGCTCGATCGTGTTTTTTAGAGATAATTTATCCCATAAACGAAACGGACCATTTTTCCAGTTAAAACCAGATTGAACAGCCTGATCTAACTCATAAATGGAATCTGTTATCTCACCAGCCATTTTTGCAGAGTAAAGCAAAAATGGGGCAATTCCATTCCATAAAAAAAATGCTTTTTTATTTTTTTCCTGTAAAAACGATGAAAGAGGCTTTTTAACCACATTTTCTTTCGTTGCTGTTAAATCCTTGTATGTGAATGTATGATAATCTAAAACTTTTAATCCTTTTTCTGTTTTACTATAAAACCCTTTTCCAACTTTTCTACCAAGCATCTTCTTCTTAAGCATTGCTTCTAGCAAAGCTGGGATTTGGTACATCTCTATTTCTTCTGCTAATTTCATTTTTCCTTGCATGTTTTGAATGACCTGATAAAAAGTATCTAACCCAACCATATCTAAGGTTTGAAAGGTGGCACTTTTCGGGCGGCCAATTAGCGGACCAGTTAATTGATCCACTTCATCGATTGTTAAATCAGCCTTCATCATTTCTTTCACAATGTTTAAAAAAGCATATGAACCAATTCGATTCGCAATGAAATTAGGAGTATCACTGGCTTTTACTACCACTTTTCCTAATGTCTCTTCAGCAAAATCACTTATGATTTTCACCACTACGGGGTCAGTTTCTTCTGTAGGAATTATTTCCATCAATTTAATATAGCGAGGCGGATTAAAAAAGTGTGTCCCTAAAAAGTGTGCTTGGAAATCTGCAGAAAGAGTCTCTTTCATTTTATTTATGGAGATACCAGAAGTATTACTGCTAACAATTGATTCTTTTTTTCTATATTGATCTACCTTTTTAAATAATTCCTTTTTTATTTGAACATCTTCAATTATCGCTTCAACTATCCAATCTACTTCCTTCAGAAGTGATAAATCATCCTCTAGATTCCCTATTGTTAAAAGCGATAAATTATGAAAAGAGGTGAGTGGACTAGGAGAATCTGTTTTCATTTTTTCGATGGCAAGCAGTCCATATCTATTTCTTACCATCTTATCCTTTTTCGTTAATCCTTTCTGTTTCTCTTCTTCTGTTAACTGATTTGGCACAATATCCAGAAGAACGGTAGAAATGCCTGCATTAAGAAACTGTGCCGCAATCGCTGCACCCATTACTCCAGAACCAATAACCGCAGCTGATTTTATCTCTTTCACCTTACTTCCTCCTTGAAAATTAATTAAGTTTCGATTGGCTTTTGTGTTTGTATTTGTTTGGCTGTTTTCGTAATGTTTGTTGCTATGAACCGCAGCCTGAATACACTTCGCTTTCCACGGGGCGAGTGGCGAGCCTCCTCAGCTACTGCGGGGTCTCGCCTTTCTCGCTAATCCCATAGGAGTCTACGTGTATTCAGGCTGCTCCGTATTACTAATTAGTTTATTTTCCCTTTTGAAAAAGCAACAATTCTATAAGAAAACAGCCTTTTGTCTAGATAGTCAATTATTAACCAAAACCCTTCTGTCTTTACGTATATACCATTTCTAATTAAGGACTGGACATAATAATCTCGAAGCTATGTGCTCATTAAATAAAAAAAATAGGAAATGCTAAAAATGTAACAAGAAAGGGAGGTGAATAGAAAGATGGCCCGTCTTAAAAAGAATCCTTCTAAATCAGGTGTTAGTGCGACTAGTGTGAAAGGAAATGCTGGTCCGACCGTTGAAACAGATGGTGGTGGAAAAGTCAATAGTCAAAATAATCAATATAAAAAGCGATAGTTTTTAGGAGGTCAAATTAAAATGCAACAACAGCAACCCAATAATATGACACAGCCAAACGGGATGATGATGAAACCACCAGTTATGGTAACAGTCAAAGATTCCCTTTATTTAACAGATATGCTATCTTGGAATTTATTAGCAATGAAAAAAGCACATTTTTTTGCTCAAAGTGCCCAAGATCCGGCTATTAAATCGCAGCTTGAAAAATGTGGACAAATGCATCAGCATCATTATGAAAGAATACTTAATCACTTAAATGATAGCAATCAGCCCATGTCTCAACAACCACAATAATTACTTACTAAATTGCAGCGATTGTTGATTCATACTGCTCATTCTGCTAAAGAGAATGCCAAACCTTATTTTGATCTTGTCTTTGGCAGAATGAGTAGCTTCTCATAAAAGAGAATGGATGAATCAGCAATCAAACATATGAAATAATATCTTGTGAGGAAGGACAAAGAAAATGAACCAACAAAATACAATTCAAAATCCTGAAGCGCAGGTACCAAAAACACCACAAATGAATGATCGTGATTTCACTAATGATATGCTTTCAACGGAAAAATATTTAACCGACTCTTATTCAACAGCATTAAATGAAGCAAGCAATGAACCACTATATCAAGATTTATTATCGATTTTTACTGAAACGCAAAATATGCAAAGGGAACTATATGATTTAATGTTTCAAAAAGGCTGGTATAAGCTTGAAGCAGCTGATCAGCAAAAGCTTCAACAATCCTATCAGCAATTTAAAGGCTATAGTAACCAGTTCCCTTACGGCAATACTACTATTCAGTAATCTTATTGATTCATACCACCTACGTATTTGGTGGTATGTTTTTGTACTTTGTCCAGGCTTTCTATATAGCATATGTTTTATTTCTGATTTTGTTTTCTTATCTCATTCATTTTTTTTATTTCGGATATTATTTCTATCATCGTTTGTTTACCATCTGGAAATTTAGCATTCCAATGCTTTACCAATCCTGGCATGTTTTTCGACATAAATGAATAAAGCATCCATATTTGTACTTTTTCATTTAACTCCTTATTTTCATCTCCTAGTAGTAATTCTGTATAATTACTTAATAGTGCTTCAAATTCTTCTCGAAATTTTTCATTCATTATATTATTCCTCCTTATATATACATTGACAATAAAAATAAATTGTTTTATTATTAGATTACACCAAATGATAATGATTATCAATATCATTAACTTCCCAAAATGATGGCTATTCTTTCCTTTTCTTCCCCCTCATTAAAGAATGGAGAAAGAATAAACGAAAAGAGGCTGCACCCTGTCAGCCTCTTTTCGTTATGCTCAAATAAAAAATTGTTATTCATCGCTGGAAAACATATACTTTTTATAATGGTATCTAATCGAAAAAATTAATCCCATAGAAAGCATATTCCCCATTAAAGAACTACCACCATAACTAATAAAAGGAAGTGGAATACCAGTGATTGGAAGAATCCCTACTGTCATTCCAATATTCTGGAAAACATGAAAACAAAGCATACTAATAATTCCTACACTCATACAAGTATAAAAAGTATTTTTTGTTTCCAATGCTACTTTTGTAATGTGGTATATAAGTAAGAAAAACAAACTAATTATAATACTAGCGCCAATAAAGCCAAACTCCTCTCCAACCACACTAAAAATAAAATCAGTGTGATTTTCAGGAAGTACTACTTCACTAGTGCCAATGCCCTTCCCTGTCGTTTGACCCGATCCTATCGCAAGTAAGGATTGGGTTAAATGATATCCAGTTGTGCTCTGATACGTATATGGATCCAACCAAGAGTAGATTCTTCCCATTTGATATTCCTTTACTCCAAAATACGTTGTAATCCAATCCGAATGCCAAATAACCATATATAGGACTGCCGATGCAATAACGGCAAAACTGGAGAAAATAGGCGTTAATATCTTCCAAGAGATACCAGAGATAAATACCATACCTAACATAATAGCAAGGAACACTAAAGAAGTTCCTAAGTCAGGCTGTAACATTACTAAGAATAGTGGAAGTGCCGTTACTCCTCCAATTTTAAATAATAGTAAAAAGTCACTTTGTAAAGTTTTCACAATATATTTTTCTTGATGTTCTACAATTAATCGAGATAGCGCTAATACTAAAAACACTTTAACGAATTCAGAAGGCTGTAAAGAAAAGCCAGGAAGCGTAAACCAACTTTTCGCACCATTAATTTTTCGTGCAATACTTTCTGGCGCAATAATAAGTAAAACTAATAATAACAAACCAAAACCATATAAATACCAAGTTAATTTTTTTAACTGATCCGAATCTAGCCGAATCACTCCAATAATAATTCCGATACCAACCACATAATATAAAACCTGCTTTAACACATAAGCAGAATTCGCTCCATAGATAGCAGTAAGACTTGTTAAGCATAAAAGCATTAATATTAGAACAAGTGTATAATCTATTTTTGATGAATTTTTTGGGGACATATTGTCATTGCTCCTGTTCAGTAAAACTTTTAACAGTGGGGCTTGAATCCTCTCACACTAAAAACTATTATTTTTTATATTTATATTCTCCCTAAATGAATAGAAGTAATTTGCATATTTACAATTCTCCATTATATTTGTATTTGCATGAAATAACAACTTTCGACAATCATTTTCGTAAAATTTATTATTTTGATTCCTAACTTTAATCAAATTGAATCAAAACTGTTTAAAATGTCATACAACGATTATTCCCTTTTATATTCCCCCAAAAAAAAGAGAATGATCAAAAGTGTTTAGCATCCAGTAGAATTTATCTGGAGATGTTAACTTATCTTTTGACCATTCTTATTTTTTGTTTTTCATTTAATTTAGTTTACACGGATTGTTTTTGTTAACTCCACTAAATCGTCGGCAATTTTCGCTAAAGATTTAGTAGAAGTAGCTATTTCTTCGATTGCTGCCAGTTGTTCTTGGGAGGCTTCCGATACGTTCATCGAATTTTGACTATTTTCCTTCGCGATACCTGTAACTTGATCCACAGATCCTGCAACCTCCACAATATTCGTAGAAATCTTAGTGGCAGCATCCAAAATGTCTTTCATTTGACTGCTCATTGATAACATAGAATTGGAAATAATACTAAACTTTTGCTTTGTATCATTTGTAATATTAATGCCATCCTTTACTTCCTCTGTCACTCTTTTCATTGTTTTAACCGACGACAGGGTATCTTTTTGTATTTCATTTACTAATACAGCAATTTGTTTAGCAGATTGATTAGATTGTTCAGCAAGCTTTCTAACTTCTTCAGCAACTACTGCAAAACCTTTTCCTGCCTCTCCGGCTCTAGCTGCCTCAATTGCTGCATTTAAAGCCAATAGATTGGTCTGATCAGCAATTTCTGTGATTACATTTAAAAATTGCCCAATTTCTTGTGAACGCTCCTGTAATAATACGATAGAGTCATTAGATTCCTTCACTGAATTCTGGATTAAACTCATTTGAGTAACAGTACTCTCCACAACTTCTTGTCCTTCTTTTGCCTTCAATACTGTATCATTCGTGTTTTTCACCATTTCTTCTGTATTTTTGGCAATATCTTTAATTTCGTTATTAACAACTGCAACAGAATCTACAATGAACTCCATTCCTTTCGTTTGCTCTTCAGACCCTGCTGCAACACTCTGAATGGAGGAAGAAATTTGTTCTGATACATAGCTTGTTTCCACTGTATTCGCCGTTAATTTTTCAGCAGATGCATTAATATGTTCAGATGTCTCGTTTACTTTCAGCACTAAATTTCTTATAAATTCTTTCATTAAAATAAATTCATCTGTCAATTGGCCAATTTCATCATTCGAAGCCTTATTAATTTCAATATCTAAATCGCCTTCTGTAATTCTCTTTGTAGAATTTAATAATTTTTTAAGTGGAGATATGATGATTCGTCGTGTAAATAATGAAACAATAATCGTCACAAAAACTAGATTAATAATCGTATTTACGAAAATACCAAATGCTTCTGGAAAAATGCCTGACTCATGAATAATTTCATGCAACTTAAACGAAATCATCGTACTAAAGAATGTAGCAAAAAGTATGATGATTATCATTTTTGTTCTTAAACTATGAAATAAATTTCTTCTTTTCATATAGCTATACCATCCTGACTTTTTATAGTTCTTTTCACCTGTTTTTTCTAAAAAACCTCCAACTTATTTTGTTTATAATTCTTTTATCGACAGGACAAATGAATTATAAATAGGAAATTTGATGAAATTTTCACAAAACAAATAGTTGTTTATACCTATTTTACAAAATACTGTTGCTTAAAGCAATTAGGAGGAAAAAATAACCCTATTTTGGTTGAAAACACCCTTCATTAAAAGGGCGTCATGAATTTTGTCGCTATTAACCGTGTTTCGCGAACTATAACAATGATAAATACGCTTATGTATCGAGATATAAAAAAAGAGGTATAGCCAAACGAACGGCTATACCTTAAGTGAGAGGAGGTTATGGGGTTACGGTATAAGAAATATGACTGTGTATTCAGCTTCTAAGAAGGTGATACAAGCTATTCCTTATACTTATTAAATATGCTTTTTTGTAAAATCAGTGAGGGCTTATCCCCTTTATCCATAAAAAAGGGCAATCACCCTTTAAAAGTAGTATATTATTAATTCTCCACATATACTAAGATATATGAATAGCTGAAAGAAGGTTCGAAATGAAAAATCACGTATATGTAAACACGATTATCTATTGCTGCATATTGACTCTTATCATAACGTTTCTGTTCTATGCTATATCTGGTTTATCGGTTTACACCATTGCTTCTTTGCTCTCTGGTATCATTGTTGCTTTCTTAAATTTATTAGAAGAGGAAGTCATTCATAAGAAAATTCATGATAAACAATAGCTTCCTTTTTCAAAAAGCATGTAGATTTTAAAAAAATTATCTTTGTATGTATAAAAAACGAAAAAGGGGGCCACAATGATACTACAAAGTGTAATTCCCCCTTTTGTTTTAGAGTTGTTAAGGAATCTCCTTATCCGAGTTTCCTTAACAACTCATTTTTTTATTGAATTAATTGTAGGAATTGCTGTGTTCTTTCTTCTTTAGGCGCAGTAAAGATATTCTGTGGATTTCCTTTTTCCATAATATAGCCACCATCCATGAAGATAACTTCATCTGCAACCTCACGCGCGAATTTCATTTCATGTGTAACTACAATCATTGTCATTCCCTCATTAGCAAGTGCTTTTATTACCTTTAATACTTCACCAACGAGCTCTGGATCTAACGCTGAAGTCGGTTCATCAAACAACATCACTTCTGGTTCCATTGCCAATGCTCTTGCAATGCCAACACGCTGTTGCTGCCCACCTGAAAGCTGGAATGGATAGTAATCGATTTTATCCCCAAGCCCAACTTTATTTAATAATTCAATAGCTTTATTTCTTGCTATTTCCTTTGATTGCTTTTTCACCGTAATAGGGCCTTCCATTACATTTTCCAAGGCCGTTTTATGTGGAAAAAGATTATAGCTTTGAAAAACCATTCCTGTCAATTTTCGAAAATCGGTTATAGCCTTTTTTGTAACCTTTTTCGAGAAGTCCAATTGTTTATTTTCAATCGTAATATGGCCATTCGTCGGTATCTCCAATATGTTTAAACAACGCAGCATCGTCGTTTTACCAGATCCAGACGGTCCAATAACGACAATGACTTTCCCTTTTTCTACTTCTAGATTTATGTCCTTTAATACTTGTAAATCACCAAAATGCTTTGACAACCCCTTGATGGAAATCATGCTAGTTCCTCCTTTCTCTATCGATTATTTATTTTCTAATTAGAAGCTTGATTATTTATTCAAGTGACGTCCGAAGCGATTTTCAAGACTCTGCTGAATAATAGATAGAGGGAAGCAAATAAGCCAATATAAAAGCGCAACCTCTGAGTATAGAAGCAAAAATTCATAGTTTGTGCTTGCTATTTCCTGTGCTTTTCGAAACATTTCTGTTACTAGGATTAAGGCAGCAAGGGATGAATCTTTAATTAAACTTATAAATGTATTCGACAATGGTGGAATGGACACGCGCGCAGCCTGTGGCAAAATAATTCTTTTTAAATTTTGGGCATAGCTCATTCCAATCGAATATCCAGCTTCCCATTGCCCTTTAGGAATACTCAATATGGAACCTCTAACTATTTCTGACCCATACGCTCCAACACTTAAGGAAAAACCAATGATTGCTGCTATAAATGGTTCAAGCGTAATGCCAATGTTCGGAAGCCCGTAAAAAATAATGAAAAGCTGTACGAGTAAAGGGGTTCCTCGAATTACGGAAACATAAATCCCTGCAATGATTTGCAAAATTTTAACACTTGATAATCTAGCTAAAGCGGTTAATACAGCTAAGATCAGTCCAATGATAAAGGAAATAATTGATAGTGGTATCGTATATAAAATAGCCCCCTTCACCAAAGGAAGAAGGGAACTAACGGCAATATCATAATATCGCTGGAATGCTTCTGGGTCTGTAAAGATATTATTTAAGTACATCTTCTCCGAACCATTTCTCAGATATTGATTTATACGTACCATCATCAATCATTTCTTGTAATGCTGTATTTACCGCTTCTACTAACGAATCATTTCCTTGTCTAAACATTAATCCACTTTGTGCTACATCATCTGCAGTATCAGCAATCACAACTTTTGCATCCGGCTTTTGTTTTTTAAAGTCTAAAAATGATAATTTATCATTAATTGTTACATCCACTCGTTTTGAATTTAACAATTCAACAGCTTGATTAAATCCATCTACCCCAACTAACTCAGCACCGTTAGATTTGGCGATTTCAGCGTAATTACTTGTTAATGATTGTGCTGACTTCAATCCTTTAATGTCTTCAAAGCTTTTTACATCTGAATCTTCTCTTGTGATAAGTACTGCAGAAGAAGAAATGTATGGATCAGAGAATGAATACTTCTCTGTTCTTTCATCATTAATTCCTACTTGGTTTGCAATCATGTCAAAACGCTTTGCATCAAGTCCAGCAAATATGGCATCCCATTGTGTTTCCATAAATTCAGCTTCTACACCTAATCGTTTTGCGACTTCTTGTGCGATTTCCACATCAAATCCCGTTAATTTCCCTGAATCATCATGAAAAGTAAAGGGAGGGTAAGTACCTTCCGTACCAATTACTAATTTTCCATCTTCTTTAATTTGCGCTAATAAATCTGTTTTGTCATCATTTTTATCTGCAGAATCATTTGATTCATTATCTGAATTACCACCACATGCAGCTAAAACAATGGTAAGACTTAGTAATAAACTAAACAATATACTTAATTTTTTCATATTAATCCTCCTAATTCCGATAAGACTTGTCAGCAATTGTTATCATATTATATGGGGATTACCTTTGTCAAAGCTTTCCTTCTAACTTTTATTTTCACCAAAAGTTCTGTCATTAACCATTTGCGCTATATCCATTTCATACCAAAAAAGCGACCCTTTAAAGGGTCACTTTTTTCATTTATATAAAAATCCCCTTACTAACGATATTAATTACCAAGAAGCTATCCTTAGTAGGGGTATAACATTTGTTGTCTAGGTATGATAAAAATATAATAGCTTCATGCTGCTTTTTTCGTAAAAACAAGTGGATATAATTGTAATTCCCCTTCATAAACCCTATGCATATTATATTCATCTAATAAATCATATGGGGTTATTAAACAAGGTGGCTTAGTAAAAAATAAAACACCACTTTCATGTAAGATAGATGCAACAAACTGTGAACAAAAATAAGCATTTTTCCGATTATAAGGTATTTTAAATAAAATAAATAATAGGCCAAGAAGATTGTAGCGGTAATTTCTTTGTTCTTTCTCCATTTCTTCAATCTTACACTTCATTTTTTCATATTGTGTCTCCGTCACAGAGATGGAATATATGATGCAACGGCTTTTTCGAAAAAAATCATGTTTTACATTTTCCTTAACAAAGCCGCCAACAAAGGGATTGCTAGGTTTCCTTCTGCCAAAACTATACACTTCATTTAGTTGTGGATCAAAGGAAATAGATGCATGATTATGGGGCTTTCTCGTAAATAACTTAATACAACGTGTGAATAATGTTCCTGTATCAGATAAAATAATATATACTTTTTTTTCCGTCACACAAACACCCCTCCCTTCTAAAATCCGTAATTTACACTCTTTTCACTTTACTTTCGTAAATAAATAGATCGTAAGGAAATAATTGTTCTGATGTATCTTTTAATTTTCAAAGACACCTATTACTTTTTCCATTCCTCTGTACTATCATATAAAGATTATCTAAGTCTTGAAACAAACTCTTGGATTATTTTTGTCTACGTCTTTAGACTTAAAAAGTGACAAAAAGCATCCTTACATAAGAATTCTGCCATCATGATGGTTGTTCCTTCTATGTAAGCATGCTTAAAGCAATTTTTTAATTAAGGATGTTTTCGTTACATGCACTTTCCTTTCCATGGGGTACGCCTAAGCCAAGTCGCAAGCTTAAACTGTGGAGCCGCCATTCTCGCTTATCACCTAGGAGTTTATGTATTCAGGATGCTCAATATGTCTAATTAATTCATTTTAGGACAAGTGATCGATAATTATCCAGGGGAGGTAAGGATCCCTTTTTAGTTGCGACCATTGCTCCTAGCTTATTGGCACACCTTATATAATTCACCATCTCTTCCTCTGAATTAGGGAATCCTTTTTCGTGTATATAAAATAGAATTGTTGCCATAAATGCATCGCCAGAGCCATTGGTATCTAAAACATTCACCGCCTCTGCAGGTACATGCATTTTTTTCTCAAGCAATCGTCCAATAGCTCCTTTTTCTCCGAGAGTAACAAGCTGAAATGGGATATTTAAATTTGCCAGCTCTTCCATCCCTTCTTCCACCGTATCTACCTCCATTAGAAAATAAAGCTCTTCTCTTGATAGCTTTAGAATATCAACAAAAGGCAAAAGTTCTCTAATCACCTCTCTACATTCCTCTTCCTTATTCCATCTTTTCAAGCGTATATTCGCATCAAAAGCAATTAGCAGCCCTTTTTCCTTTGCTAAGCTTATTGCTTTTTTCGTTGCTGCTCTTGCATGTGGATGAAAAAGTGTACCTGATCCAAAATAGAAAATAGCTTTATTTTCAAATGATTGTCCTTTAATATCTGATTCCAATACGACTTCATCGGGAGTTTCATTTTCGTAGTTATGAAAGTGTCTTTCCCCATCTTCATCGAGATGAACAAAAACTTTGGAAATTTTCTTTGTTGATGTCCGAACGCTTTCATCCAAATTTATTTTTTCCTTTTGCATCTCTTCTTCCACAAATATACTATCTTCATCTATTCCTAACTTTGTAATATAAAAGCTTGGAATAGCAAATCTACTTATATGTACAGCGACATTAACAGAAGCTCCTCCTAAATTTCTATCAAAACTGTTATTATCCCTTGTTTGTGAAACAAAATCGATAAACGCATCACCAAGAGATAGAATTCCTTTTCGAGCCATATTATTCTCTCCCCCTCTACTTTACTTCCTTAGTATATCTTCATTCCTCTTATTAAGCATTTTAACTCAAAGAATTTTTGATAAAATTAGTGAAACTTATAATTCTATTTCTACGTTTTACTCTATGTAAAAATTTAAATGGCAGAAATTTTACATCACATATCATTCAGCTTTTGCAAAATATTTGTTATGATAGTTGGGTGTATGTTTTTGAAAAAGTAATTTACATATTAATTGATAAATAGGAGTGAACAAGGCTTGGATAAATTATGGGAATTAATTGTTGCCTTTATTTTAGGCATAGTAGAAGGTTTAACTGAATTTGCACCTGTTTCATCAACAGGACATATGATACTTGTTGATGATTTATGGTTAAAATCAGGAGAACTTATTTCACCTGAAGTAGCAAATACCTTTAAAGTAGTGATCCAATTAGGATCGATTTTAGCAGTAGTCATTATCTTCAAAGATCGCTTTCTTAATATTCTTGGTTTGAAAAAAACGATTGATGGCGAAAAAGTAACAGGACATAAATTGAGCCTCGTACAAGTTATCATTGGGTTGATCCCAGCTGGTGTTTTAGGGCTCCTTTTTGATGATTACATAGATGAACATCTATTTAATTTTGAAACAGTGGTGTACGCTTTGATTGTTGGAGCTATTCTGATGATTATCGCAGACTATACACAAAAGAAAAAGAAACCAACTACAACTTCTTTGGATCAAATCACCAATAAACAAGCGTTTTTCATTGGTCTATTCCAATGTATTGCCTTATGGCCAGGCTTTTCAAGATCTGGATCAACGATATCTGGTGGCGTACTTATGGGACTAAGTCACCGTGTCGCAGCTGATTTTACCTTTATTATGGCTGTACCGATTATGGCCGGGGCAAGCTTTATTTCTTTATTAAACAATTGGGAATATATCACATCTGCGTCTCTTCCATTCTTTATTGTTGGATTTATCAGTGCATTTATTTTTGCATTAATTTCCATTCGATTCTTTTTAAAGTTAATTGATCGAATTAAATTAACACCATTTGCAATTTATCGTATCATTATTGCCATTATTATTATTGTAGTGTTCTTATAAACCTAGTGAATAATACTATCCTTAACAAAAAAGTCACCTCATTTTGAGATGACTTTTTTGTTTGAACTTTTTTTACTTCCCTCTTTTTTGTCGCTCTTCACTTCTAATATATCTAACAAGAATATGAAAATCGGGATACCGACGATTAATCCCCAGACTCCAAAGAAGTGTTCAGAGAAAATAAGGACAATAAATGTGAAAAATACTGGCAAATCTGTCTTAGAAGACATTAGTTTTGGGTTTAAAATATATGCCTCAATAGAGTGGATAACCATAATTAAGATAACAACCGAAATGACATGACTTATTCCTCCGACCGTATAGCCAATAATGCATAATGGAATGAAAGAAATAATCACACCTGCAACTGGTATAAGACCAAGCAAAAATATCATAATGCCTAAACCAAATAATTGAGGAAATCCAAGAAAATATAAAGAAGCTGTCGTTAAGATACAATTAATTATGGCAATTATAAATTGTGCTTCAATTACTTTTCCAAAAGTAGCAACAAATTTCTTTCCAAAATACATGCATTCAAAATAAATCGGTGCTATTTTGCTAGTATGGAAACGATTAGCAAACAATCGTAAGCGATCTTTTTCTAACAGAAAAAATAAGCTTAGCACGATCGCCATAAACACTTGAAGAAGATTTCCCCAAATATTAGTAAAATACTTAAATATAAAGGTGATTCCCTGATGCAAATAAGTTGTGATACTAAAATCATTGATTTTATTCACTATAAAATTTAACACAACATTATCATGTGGCTGCATATAAAAATCTGTAAGCTGAATAACTAATCCAGATATTTGCTGAATGACAACAGGTAAATAGGTGGAAATCCCATATATAAGCAAGAATATCACTGAAAAATAGAGTAAGATAACAGCTATTGTCCGTTTAATTGCAAACTTACTTGTAAATACCTGAACAAGTCTATCCATTAAGTAGGAAAAAATAAAAGTAAATAAAAGGAGATTTATCATACTTCGTACAAAATAAAGGCATAAACTAATTAAAATTAAAATTAAAACTCTTTTTACTCCTTTTTTTCGAAAAAATGAAAGCAATATTTCCATGTGAAAGACTCCTGACGCTGACGATTTATAATACCTAGCCAATAGAAATTTTTTTACTTTACAACTTATTATCAATCCAATAATGAAAAATAACAAGAAAAAACGATTGAATTTTTTTACACTTTCTTTTGAATATAGATCTTATTCGATGTCCTTATTATTTTCACCAAATTGTAACAAAAAGGAACAAGTTTCTTTATTTTTTAGAAAAAACTTTCTTTACAGTCTATATGAAAATTAGTAAAATAGGAAAGTCGTTTTTCAATTTGGTCGACATTTTTATGCAATTTTCGCAATTTTTTATCATCAGGAGGTTTACATGAGTATCTTCAGAAAAAAGGCAGTAACGTCAAGCACTAATACCTCGCTTAATCGTGTACTCGGTGCATTTGATTTAACGATGTTAGGGGTCGGTGCA
Organism: Niallia sp. HCP3S3_B10; assembly: GCF_052064465.1. Classification (NCBI taxonomy): domain Bacteria; kingdom Bacillati; phylum Bacillota; class Bacilli; order Caryophanales; family Bacillaceae; genus Niallia; species Niallia sp. HCP3S3_B10. The sequence continues at coordinate 19,679 of NZ_JBQHVO010000007.1, forward strand.
ATTGTTGGTACTGGCATTTTCGTATTGACAGGTGTTGCCGCTGCTAAATATGCAGGACCTGCTCTTATTCTTTCCTTTATAATTGCAGGCCTTGCCTGTACTTTTGCGGCTTTATGCTATTCGGAGTTTGCTTCTATGATTCCGCAGTCAGGCAGTGCCTATACTTATAGCTATGTAGCATTTGGAGAAGTAATCGCTTGGATTTTGGGCTGGGATTTAGTATTGGAATATGGACTTGCTTCGGCCGCTGTGGCAAGTGGCTGGTCAGGTTATTTTCAAAGCCTGTTATCAGGTTTTGGTATCCATTTGCCTACTTTTATGACAAGTGCCTTTAACCCTGCAAATGGTACATTTATCGATATCCCTGCTATTATAATCGTCTTTATTATTACGCTTTTATTAACGAGAGGGATTCAGGAGTCCTCAAAATGGAATATCATTATGGTATTCATTAAATTAGCAGTCGTTTTACTCTTTATATTTGTTGGTGTCTGGTATGTAAAACCTGATAATTGGGTACCCTTTACACCATTTGGTTTTTCTGGAATCACTACAGGGGCAGCTGTTGTGATATTTGCTTATTTCGGCTTTGATGCTGTTTCTACAGCAGCAGAAGAAGTAAAAAATCCACAAAGAAATCTGCCTATTGGGATTATTTCCGCCTTAGCCATTTGTACTATACTCTATATTATTGTATCGCTTATTCTAACTGGAATTGTTCCTTATCATCAATTAAATGTCAAAGATCCTGTTGCCTTTGCTCTTAGCTATATTAATCAAAATTGGGTAGCTGGCTTTGTTTCTCTTGGTGCTATTATCGGAATCACGACCGTCTTAATGGTAATGATGTTTGGGCAAACTCGCCTTTTTTACGCCATTAGTAAAGATGGTTTGCTTCCAAAATCTATGCAAAAGGTTAGTAAGAAAAACCAAGTACCTATTGTCAGCACATGGATAACATCCGCTTTAGTAGCAATTTTTGCTGGTTTAGTGCCATTAGATCGATTAGCAGAACTAACCAATATTGGGACATTATTTGCATTTACTATGGTTTCCCTTGGTGTCGTCGTCTTACGTTACACTCAGCCAAACCTTCAAAGAGGATTTAAAACTCCTTTCGTACCATATATTCCAGGACTAGCTGTCATTTTTTGCGTTTATTTAATGCTTCAGCTAAGCAGCTTCACATGGAAAGGCTTTGTCGTTTGGCTAGTAATCGGATTGATTATTTATTTTTCATACGGTTTTAAGCATAGTAAATTAAATAATACTAGCGAAAACTCTATTTAATAATAAAAAGAGGAAGACTTTAAGGTTACAGCCTAAAGGTCTTCCTCTTTCTTATTTAGTCATTAACTCGTTTAAACGGCCACCAGTTTGCTTCTCCAAAATTCTTAACAAGTACAGGAATAAGCAATGGCAAGATGATAAACGCGTATAAAAATAATCCAACTAATACTATACTAGCTATTTGCAATAAGGAAAGCATTCCTGATGGCATCATTGCTGCGAATGTACCACCTAAAATAATGGCTGCTGATATAATGACAGTTCCCATCCTCTTCATTGCTTCTAGCATCGCTTCTTTTATTGTTAAATCCTTATATTCATTGAAGCGATCCATAAGGAAGATACTATAATCCACACCTAAAGCCACTAAAATAACAAAGGCAAAAAATGGTACTGCCCAGCTGATTCCTGTATAGCCAAGCATATTGACAAAGATAGCTTCATTTATTCCAAGTGCTGTGTAGAATGTTAAAATCAATGATCCAATTATATAGGCTGGCATAATGATGGAACGGAATAAAAAGATTAATACAATTGAAATTCCAATCATCATCCAAATAACGGTATTCGTATAATCTGCATCTGACATCGTTCGAAGGTCTGCGTTTGTACTGGTAATTCCTGAAACAGCAACTTCAGCGTTTTCTAGCTTCGTCCCTTTTGTTATACTTTCCACACTATCCTTTATCACATCAATTTGATCGATGGCATCGTTAGAATAAGGGTTATCTGCGAAAATAACATCAAAAGTCATAATTTTGCGATCGGGAGATAAATACGTATCTAATGCGTCCTTGAATTCGTCACTCTTTAATACTTCTTCTGGAATATAGAAACTATTTGTTTCATTCTTGGATAAACCAGCTAAATAGTCTGTAGCGGAACCTATTCCATCGGAAACTTGATCTAATCCTTCCGCACTTTGTGTTAGTCCATCGGTTAATTGCCCAAGCTGTCCGCCAATTTCGCTAAAACCATCCAATAACTGCTTCTGTCCATCATTAATACTGCTTAAGCCATTCGTTAATTTAGGCATATTTTCAACAATTTGCCCTTGACCGTCTGCTAGTTGATCTAACCCTTTTTGCTGTTGGTCTATTCCATCAATTAATTGCTGTAGCCCAATTGAAATATTGCTTTGATTTTTTAGAATCTCAGCATAGCCTTCATTTGCGGCACTTACTCCCGATTGTAATTCTGCAAGGCCATCATTTAATTGACTTATCCCATTGCTAATGGCAGGTAATTGCTGTTGAGCTCCTAGAAATCCTTCTCTTATACCGAGGTAGCCTTCCTCATCAGCCAATCCAGCATATTTATTTTCTAAATAGCCAAATGTTTCTTTTGGAATTTTATTTAGACCTGTGGCTAATTGCTCTACACCAGAACCAATTTTTTGATATTCCAAAAGGGCAGTGGCTAAATTAGTTTCCACTTTTTTATAGCCGCTTTGTAAATCTTTATGTGCAGCCAATAATGCTTCTGCTCCTGTTTTTGCTTCTACTAAACCAGCTTTTATTTGATCAGACCCAGCCGATCCTTGACGAATGCCTTGCTCAATCTTTTCGAGATTGTTTTGAATTTCGCCTAAGCCGGCTTTAACATCATCGGTTCCTTTAATAAGCCCATTAATCCCATCGGCCGCTTCATTAAGCTGCGGTTCAGAACTTTGCAACTCATCTCCAGCACTGTAAAGTCCTTCACTTATTTGATCAAGTCCTTCTTTTCCTTGATCCAATCCCTCTTCTAGCGTCTTAGCCTGATTAGAAATATAAAAATCCTCAATCGATTCTCCCATTGGTCTCGTTATGGAACGAACTTTATCGACTAAATCTACTTTAGCTAATTCAGTTGTAACCGAGTCTGCTAATGATAGGTATTCAATCGAGTCTAATTCATCATCATTTTTAATGATAACAGTTGTTGCCATCGATTCTCCTGGTCCAAAGCTGTCAGCAATGGCATTAAATGCTTTAATAGATGGATAATCATCACTAATTTCTTCTAAGGAATTAAAAGAAAGATCCCCATCATATGTGACAAGGAAAGGCACACAGATACATGCAACAATTAATAAGGATAACAATGGTCTCTTTAAGGATAAATTACCTGCCATTGCCCAAATCTTACTATCTCCATGTTCTGCTGACCCTTTTGACGGCCAAAATAATTTATTCCCTAGCAGTAGCATGAAGATTGGCACCACCGTGAACAAGGCAACCAATAGAATTGCTACTCCAACCGCGACAGCAGAAGCAGATTGATAAAGTACAAATTTAGAGAATCCAATCGCAGCAAAACCAATCATTACAGCGACACCACTAAAAAATACGGTTCTGCCTGCATTCTTGTACGTTTCCACTATCGACTCCCAAATACTTTCCCTGTGCATCATTTCTTCTTTAAATCTACTTAATAGAAGAATGCAATAATCTGTTCCTATGCCAAAGAGTACTGCAACTAAGAAGATTTGCGTATAGGTGGAAATCGGAAAATCAAATTTATCTACTAAAATAGACACGATAGATTGAGATGCTAAATAGGTAACACCTACTGTGATTAATGGAATAAACGGTGCAATAACTGATCTAAATACAATTAATAGCACTGCAAGAATAAAGACAACTGTTATCCCTTCAGTCTTCTTTAACCCTTCTTGCGAACTATTAACTAAATCTTGGTCAATCATCCAATTGCTCGTATAAAAGTGATCTACATCATATTCTTCGATCGTTTTATATAATGCATCACTTACTTCCTCTGCTTCTCGGCCATTCCAGCTAATCGTTAATGAGGTGAGAATGGTTTTTCCATCTTCTGAAACCAATTGATCTTCTAAATCTTCATTGGTAAAAGAAGAAATAATATCTGTAATTCCAAGCTCTTCCTTGTTTGCTTCTAATGCTTCAACTGCCTTTTTCGCTTCCGTTATATCATTATCAGATAACTTTTTGTCATTATGGAAGACAAGTGCTACAGATGACTGCTCTCCCACATTTTTCTGATTTTGAATTTCATCCAGAATCTTTCCTGCTTGGGAAGAGGAATACTCATCAGGTATACTAATCTGTCCTTTTTCCTCCACTAGATCTCCCATATTTGGAGCGATGATAAATAATCCTACTATAGCGATAATCCAAGCTCCAAGAACAAACCATTTTCCTTTTAAAATAGCATTCACTTTCTTACCTCCAACCTTTATTCCTTATTTCCCTCAATCAGTCCATCTAATTTTGCATAAGTATCTAAGAAATTTTGAATTTCAGTATGTTCAAATTTCGAGATGACAGATTCAATCACACTTTGAATTTTTTTCTCCATTTCGCCAAAAATCACTTTGCCGTCAATGGTCAAGGTTAAATAAATGACACGCCTATCCTTTTCGTCCCTTGTTCTTTCCACCCATCCTTTTTCAACAAGACGATTGATAATGGGTGTAATGGCACTTTTCTTAACACCAAAGACAACCGCAAGCTCAGTCGATGTACATACATGGACATTATTTATATGGCGCATCGTAAAATGCTGCTCTGTAGTAAGAACATCACCGATTTCCTGTCTAATTAGCTGATCAAATTTGCGATTTACTGAAAAATTTATACTGACATATCGGTCAATAATTTGATCTATTTCTTTTCGATTAATAACAGTCACCTCTCCTTCTTTTAGTTAAATAGCTTAACTATTAAATATTTTAACTTTATTGTTATTTTTATGTCAACAAAAAATTTTCATTCCTAAAAGATACAGGAAGACTATTCAATCGAACCTTTACCATCAGTTTTTCTCCCTTTCCTCCATAAATAGTGAGCGTTTTATTAAAACTTAAGAGGAAGATAAAAGCGATGACATTCCTATTAAAGGAAGGGGCAAACGAACTTAAAAGATACCTATGTTATAATAAGGAAAAAAAACAAACGGAGAATAAGATTATGTTTCCAAACATTTCAATGAAAAATACGCTTATGGAAAGCTTAGGAATCAAAATAGTGAATGTGAAAAATGGAGAATGTATTGCGACAATGCCAGTTGATGAAAGAACAAAACAACCCTTTGGCTACCTTCATGGCGGGGCTTCCGTTGCCTTAGCAGAAACGGCTGCCAGTGTTGGAGCAGCAAGTCTAGTTGATTCGAAAAGACAGGCTGTTTTTGGACAAGAAATAAATGCAAATCACATTCGCTCCGTAAAAGAGGGGATAGTAACTGCAACTGCTACAGTTATTCATCAAGGAAAATCTAGCATGGTTTATGAAATCAAAATAGTGAATGATAATAAGGAATTAATCTGCATCTCTCGGTGTACGATGGCGGTAATTTGTTTAAAAAAGTGATTCTTTCGTTTGGCTGATTTATTTGGCTTTTGGCTGATATCCTGTTTGCTTTGGCTGATATCCTGTTTGCTTTGGCTGATTTATTTGGTCTTTGGCTGATATTCTGTTTGCTTTGGCTGATATCCTGTTTGCTTTGGCTGATATCTCCACTATTAGGCTTTAATCCCACGTTATTTACGGATGAATTTCACTTAACACACAAAAAAGTGCATCCAAAATGCCAGTTAATCTGACTTTTAGATGCACTTTTGCCTTTAAACTACATGTTACTTACACATATATAATCTTGCTTCATACGGCTGCAATGAAATCGAAGTAGTTGGCTCATGCTCTTCCACTGCATAGTTCGCTAACAATAGATTTTCATGCTCTAACTCTACAACACGATTTTCAAATACTGCCTCTTCTGCTGATAAATTAGTTATAATAACCATTTTTTTATCATCTAGTGTTCGCGTATAAGCAAATACCTGATTATTTTCCTCATCTACTAAATCAAAGGTTCCATAGGTTAAAATAGGACCTGATTTTTTCAACTCTATCATTTTCTTGTAAAAATGATAAATAGAATCTGGATCTTTCTTTTGGTTTTCTACATTAATATCTAAATAGTTAGGATTAATCCCCATCCAAGGAGTATGTCGGGAGAATCCTGCGTAAGCCTCGCTTGACCATTGCATTGGAGTTCTAGAATTATCACGGCTAGAAGACCAAATAATTTCCATTATCTCCTTATGGCTAACTCCTTCTTCTCGTTTCAATTTATATAGATTTTTTGTTGCCACATCATCATATTCCTCAATTGTCGGAAACTGAACATTTGTCATGCCTATTTCTTGACCTTGATAGATAAATGGCGTTCCTTGCATAAAGAAATACATCATGCCAAAAGCCTTCGCACTTTCTTTCCAATATTCTTTATCATTTCCCCATGTAGAGACAGATCTCGCTTTATCATGGTTTTCGATAAATAGCGCATTCCAGCCTTTATTCTCTAAACCTTTTTGCCATTTATTTAGTACTTGCTTCAATTCCATAACATCTACGCCGTAATTTTTTTCATTATCCCATAAATCGAGATGCTCAAATTGAAAGACCATATTAAATTTACCTTTTGTTTCTCCAACCCAAAGCTCTGCTTCTTCCACTTTAACTCCATTTGCTTCTCCAACTGTCATAATGTCATATTTAGCAAATGTCTCGTTTTTTAATTCTTCTAAATAGGTTTGAATTCCCTCCACATTCATATGTTTATCAAAGGATGGAACAAAGTCTAAATTTAAAGGATTATCCATATCCTTTAATCCTTCTTCTTTTTTGATATGGCTGATTGCATCAATTCGGAAACCGTCAATTCCTTTATCAAGCCACCAATTAATCATATCGTATATAGCTTTTCTTACATCTTCATTTTCCCAGTTTAAATCCGGTTGTTTTGTTGAGAAAATATGCATAAAGTACTGTCCCGTTGTCTCATCAAGCTTCCATGCAGACCCGCCAAATATACTTTCCCAGTTATTAGGCTCCTTCCCATCTACGCCATCTCTCCAAATATACCAGTCTCTCTTTGGGTTATTTAAAGATGAGCAAGATTCCAAAAACCATTTATGCTCATCACTCGTATGATTTATAACTAAATCAATGATTAGCTTCATTCCACGTTGATGAACTTCATAGAGAAGTAAATCAAAGTCAGCCATTGTTCCAAACTCATCCATAATATCCTGGTAGTCGCTAATATCATAGCCATTATCATCATTGGGAGATTTATACATTGGACAAATCCAAATGCAATCAATACCAAGATCTTTTAAATAATCTAATTTTGTTATAATCCCCTTTAGATCGCCTATCCCGTCTCCATTTGAATCCATGAAACTTCTAGGATAAATTTGATATGCTACTGCTTCTTTCCACCACTTTTGCGTCACTGTTTTAACTCCCTTTCTACATCTAGTTTCTGTCTTATTACCACTATTAAGCTTGTATTACTCTGCTACTTTACAACATGAGTTTCTTTCCACCATTTTCGCTGGCACTGTTATTCGCTTCATTACTGAATTAGGATACGTTATATCATCAAGTAAACATTTCGTTGCTTCGACGCCAAGTTGAAAAATATTGATATCAACACTTGTCAACGAAGGCTTCATGTACTTACCGGTTGAAATATTATTAAAGGCAACAATCGATAAATCTTCTGGAATAGATATAGAAAGTTCCTCTGCGTAGCTGATTAATTCAATTGCAATAAAGTCATCGGAAACAACTAATGCTGTCGGGCGACTCTCCATATTCAATATTTCAGCAAGCTTTTCTTTCGTTCTCCCAGCTATTTCCTTATCATATACAATTAATTCCTTTTGATAAGCAATTCCATTTTCCTTTAATGCTTGTTTAAATCCTTTTAGTCGGTCAATTGTAAAGACCATTTCCATATTTGCACCAATAAAGGCAATTTTTTTATGCCCTAACTGAATTAAATACTCGGTAATTTGCTTTGTAATAAACACATTATCATTATCGACAAACGTTATTCTTTCCGCATTTTGATAAGGTCTACCAATAACTGTAAACGGAAAATTATTGTGTAAAAGATAGTCCATAATTTGATCATTCGTTTTACTATATAAAAGAATAATTCCATCGACTCTTTTTCCATGAACCATCTCGATAACTTCCTGCAATATTTCTTCTTCTGTTGCTCCAGTTGTCAAATATATTCCAAACTGACTTTTTCTGGCCTCCAAACAAATACCTCTTAGTACTTCTGGAAAAAACGGGTTTTCCAGTACCCTCTCCGTTGAGTTCGGCATAATAATTCCGATTGTTTTCGTGCTTTTTACTACTAGGCTTCTTGCTTGAAGGTTTGGATGGTATCCTAATTCCTCCATTGCTTCGCGGACTTTTCGCTTTGTTTCATCACTTATTTTTGGATGGTTTGCAAGCACTCTTGAGACTGTGGAGGGAGAAACATTTGCTAATTTACCAACATCTTTAATTGTTACTGCCATACTTGTACCTCCATCATTATGGTAAACGCTGTCATTTCCGATTAAAAAAATGTATGATTTCTATTGTTTCTTCGTGCAAACGATTGCACTAATATATGTTGAATATACCATAGGAAATGTTTTATATCAATACAAAATTACATTTGAATGGTTACTGCCTTTCCTTTTAAAAAGGGGACTTGGAAATGACTTCTTTATTTTTCACTTTGCAGGCGCAGAGAACGCTCCTTTGTTACTTTGCGGAGAGCCTTTGTGTAGCATCATACATCTATAAAAGAGAAAAAAACCTCACAAGGAAGGTTTTCTTTTTGTAGATGAAATTTATTTATCCAATGACTCTAGTTCCTTTATTACTGGAGGATTCTCAAGCACAGTGTCCATATAATTTCTTCCCCAGCTATACATTGCATCTAAGATAGGCATAAGGGATTCCCCTTCCTTTGTTAAAGAATACTCCACTTTTGGCGGAACAACAGGATAGACAACTCTTTTTATAATATAGTCATTTTCTAATTCACGTAATTGATTCACAAGCATACGTTGCGTTATTCCAGGTATCAAAGCCTTTAATTCTCCAAATCGCTTTGTTCCTTCCTTTCCCAGATGCCAGAGAATGAGCATCTTCCATTTTCCGCCTATGATACTTAACGTTAATTCTTTCTCACAGTTGAATTCTTTACCTGCCATTCGTTCCATCCATAAACCTCCTTCATGCAAAATACACTTAGTATACTTTTAGGCACTATATAAAAATAAAGTGCGTACTTACTTAAATGGATTATAAAACGTATAATGACGTTTGTACAGAAATTAACATTTCAAACATCTCAATAATTAAAGTGAAAAAGAAAAGGAGCGTGCTAAAAATGAAATTACAATTAGCATTAGATTTAGTTAATATCCCACAAGCAATTGAGGTTGTAAAACAGGTAGAACAATATGTTGATATTGTTGAAATTGGAACACCCGTTGTCATAAATGAAGGACTTCACGCGGTAAAGCAAGTGAAAGAAGCTTTTCCAAACGTTTCCGTTTTAGCAGACTTGAAAATTATGGATGCAGCAAGATATGAAGTAAGCCAAGCAGTAAATGCAGGAGCTGACATTGTCACTATTTTAGCGGTTGCTGAAGATGAATCTATAAAAGGTGCAGTTGCTGAGGCGAAAAAACTTGGCAAAGAAATTCTTGTTGACATGATTTCAGTTAAAGATATTAAAACACGTGCACAACAACTTGATGAATTTGGTGTTGACTACATTTGTGTTCATACTGGTTATGATTTACAAGCAGTAGGAAAAAATTCTTTTGAAGATTTAAAGGCAATTAAGAGTGTTGTAAAAAATGCAAAAACTGCTGTAGCTGGTGGAATTAAATTAGAAACATTGCCTGAGGTTATTGCTGCACAACCTGATTTAGTTATCGTTGGTGGAGGAATTACTAGCCAAGATAACCTAAGTGAAGCTGCTTCTAAATTTAAAGAACTAATTGCTCAAGGATAAATCATGAAAACAAGCGATTATCTTGGCCAAGTTATTCAAGAACTATCTCAAGCTGGAACACTTATTGCTAATGAGGATTTAGAAAAACTTGTTGAGCATATTCTTCACTCAAAGAAAATTTTCGTATATGGCGCTGGCCGTTCTGGATTTATGCTTAAGTCATTTGCAATGCGAATGATGCATATGGGAATCGATGCCTATGTTGTGGGTGAAACGGTTACCGCTACCTATGAAAAGGATGACCTACTTATTATAGGGACTGGGTCCGGCGAAACAAAAAGTATTATTACCATAGTAGAAAAAGCAAAAAGTATTGGTGGAAACATTGCAGCTCTTACAATCTCTCCTGATTCTACTGTTGGTAAACTAGCTAATCAAGTTATAAAAATGCCTGGTTATCCAAAAGATAGAGGAAATGAAGATGCAAAAAGCTTACAGCCAATGGGCTCCCTGTTCGAACAATTACTCCTAATTGTCTTGGATAGCGTCATTTTAAAATACATGGAAATAAAAGAATTAGATTCCAATAAAATGTATGGAAAGCATGCTAATTTGGAATAGTATTTTTTAAACATCAAGAGGATAGATAAAAGTATGTTCCATATAATTTTTATCTATCCTTTTGAAACATTTTTAATCTGAACTACCACCACAACTGGAACAGGAGCTACCTGACGAGCAGGAGTTATCAGACGAACAAGAATTACAGGAGAAAAACGATCCAGATCCGCAACTTGTGCAGCTTGACGAGCTACTACTACTTATTTTCATATAACTTGAAAAATCTTCATAATGAAAATAAGAAACAGATAAAAAAGGAACAAGCATAATGTTAAATTTTTGTTCTCTTTTCCCTTTCTCCATTTTGTCATATATGACGCTCTTTTGATAATCCCTTACCTTCCTTACTGTTTTTTCATAGATGCAATAAGTGCAAATACCGTTGGAAGATATTTCGTGTCACTTTTAAAATATCGTTCAAGCAGCTCAGCTTCTGATAAATCCTTAAAGTCCTCAATGATTGCGGGATGAACAGGATACCGGAAAAAGCCATTGTATAAATAGATATTCTCCTTTCTTATAAGAAAAAGCTCCGCATATACCCAATCAAAAAATCCTCGCAGATCAGGGTCAGACTTTGCCTTCACATTAGGACTGTGATGAAGAGTAGTACCTAAATATTTTCTAGAAAAATCGTCGTATTCACGGGTGAACATAAGCATTTGATGCCATAATTCATCGACTTTCTTACTAAACATTGGAGACTCTTTTAAAAGAGAAGTTAAAACAAAGTAACGTTTTAAATCAAGTAGGCGCCATTCATACTCATTTTCTTTTAATTTATTTTCTTCCTTCACTCTATTTTCTACATTTTCCATATAACTTCTAGTAAGGGAGCGATCTAAATCGTCATTCAATTTTTTTAATCCTTTAATTGGCTTTATCTCTAATACTTTAGGAGACAAACCAAATTTAAACGTTAGTTTTTTACGTAAAAATAGACTCAACCAAATAATAAAAACTGCACATAGAAGCAACCATGCCATCTAACTTCTCCCCTTCCTATTAGTAACATATAAAAGCTATTTACCTTGGTTATTATTACTCTTACGAAATTTTTTATATAAAGTTCCATTTTTACCTTTTTTTAATATTTAGATTAGGAATTATTTTAGAAGCTACTAAAAAAGGTACATCACTACGTAAAGTGATGTACCAAAGGATATGATATATGCCATTTTAATAATTTTGAAAAATTAGCAATATCTTGCTTTTACATTCTTTCTGCATAAATAATATAGCGCTGTGGAGCGTTTCCTACAAATCTAAAAGGATAACATGTTGTTAGAATTAGCTCCTCTTTTGAATCATCTAACGTAATAATCGAACGATCATCTGCCTCAACTATTTTTGTCGAAGTGATTTGATAAGAGAATTCTCCATATGGCAACACAATTTTTAACTCGTCCCCGATTTCTAGTTCTCCCGCTCTCCTAAATACTGTATCTCGATGACCTGACAAGACAATTTGTCCATTTTCATTCGGGTAAAAACTGCCTTTATAATGGCCGACTCCTTTATCAAGATCATCTGGATCGGTACCTTCTACAATCGGTAATATGCCATCAATCTTATCAATCTCCAATAGCCCCACTGCATCACCAATGGATGGAATAAAACGGTCGCTTTCTTTATCTACCCATTTTTCATTCCCCTTGTTAATGGCTGTTTTTGCTTCCGATAAGGAATTCTCTGTTTGCGCTTTTGTGTCCATAATATTGAAGACGCCATAACCAATAAAAAGTACTCCTCCTACTATAAGCAGGAGGGATAACCATTTTGTCCATCTCATGATATCCTATGCCTTTCTTCTATTATTTGCATAGAAAACAACAACTCCTATGAAGAATAATAATAATCCTACTATGATAAAATTGTAAGTCATTGTCGCTGTATTTGGCAATAGATTTCCTTTTTCTTTCTCTGGCTGATTAACTGTATCATTGTTTTCATCTAATGAAGTTTCTGTACCTTCATCAGATCCATCACTTTCGTTATCTTGCGTACCATTTTCATCTTCTCCATCATCTGGAGCATCTGGATTTTCTCCCTGCTCTTCTTCTCCATCACCTGGGGTTTCTGGATCGTCTCCTTGATCTTCATCCCCATCACCTGGAGTTTCTGGGTCTACTTCAGGTTCTTCAGCACCACTGGAAACTTCTGAAATACGTCCTTCAGCAGTATAGGCAATTGGTTCATCGAAAGATTTAATAAAATCGACCGTTGCCTGTAAATCCTCTGGTCCTTGAATTGGATTTTCCCCATACGTATTTAGTAAGTATGAATCGGTACTATGTGGATACATATAGCTATTAACCGTTACTGTATATGTTTTTTCTAAATCTAGCTTCGTTCCATCTAGCATAAGTAGATCCACGACTTGTCCAAATTGTCCTAAAGATGCATCCCATGTATATTTAAAGCCAGCAATACTGACGTCTGGACCATAGGAACTAAATTGTGTATTCAATACTTCTTTTAACTCTTGACCGGTAATTTCCAATTTAACAAGGGTATTATTAAATGGCTGAATATTAAAGAGTTCCTGCCAAGTAATTTCTCCTTCCAGTAAATCATCTCTAATTCCGCCACCATTCATTAAGGCAAAATCACTGTCCATCGCGGCTTTCATTCCGTCGGCAATTAAATTGCCAAGACCATTATCGCCAACTTCTCCTTTTTGTGCATAGCCACCTGTTATGTCAGTAGCAGCTATTCCAATTACTTCATTTAACTTCGGACCAACTTGATCGATATACTTATCCAATATGGCTTTTACTTCAGAATCTGGTGTAACATCTTCTTGAACAACATCCACTATCTCCGCTGTTTTTTCAGAGAAATCCTTTGTTAGTGGGTCAATGGTAAAATCAATATCCGAATAAGCCTTGCCATATTCCCATGCTTGAACAATTAGCTTATTATCCACAACCCCATTTAGCTTCACATGGTTATGTGCGGCAAAAATAATATCAACTGCATCATCTACATTTCGGGCAATATCTGCAATTTCTCCTGTAATTTCATTTGTTCCTTCTTCTTGGCTTCCAGGAACATGCGCTAAAACAACGATTGCTTCAATTCCTTGATTTTGTAATTCAGGAACGTACTTATTAATCGCCTCTGTCTCATCTGTGAAGCGAATATGCTCATTTCCTGTAGCTACAATCATGCTTGGAGTTTCTACTGTCGCCACCCCAATAAAGCCAACCTTTACCCCATCTATTTCTTTTATTGTATATGGATCTAATACTAATTCACCAGATTCCTTATATTCTACATTTGCTGCAAGGACTGGAAAATTCATACCATCATATTCACTTGTTCCCTTAGGGTGATCGCCTCCATTAATCATGCGGAGCATCTCGTCTACCCCTTCGTCAAATTCATGGTTTCCTACTACACCAACATCAAAGCCTAGTGATTCCATTATTTCAACAGTTGGTTCGTCCTGTAAAAGGGCTGATACTGGTGAACTTCCACCAATCATGTCCCCTGCATGTACTAATAATGTGTTCGGGTTCGTTGCTTCTGCTTTTCTTAAATAGGTAGCTAAATAATCCATTCTTCCATAATTAACACCATCAACTGTTCCTGTTACATCAATTTTCCCGTGCAAATCATTCACACCAAGGAACTGGCCAGAAATGGATGGAAGTGGTTCTGCATTTATTTCCTTAATTCTTCCTGTATTATAAGAGATTGGACCACTAAAGCTTCTTACAAATTCTACCGTTGCTTCTAAATCTTCTCCACCTTGAATTGGATTCTCCCCAAGCTTTTGAAGAAGATATTGGTCTGATGTGTGATCAGCCATATAATTATTTACTGTAACAGTATAGTTTCCATTCGGATCTATTTTTTCCCCATTAGGCAAGAATATATCTACTACTTGTCCATATTTTCCTGCTTTACTATCCCAAGTATACGAAAATCCACCAATACTAACATCTGGTCCATAGCTACTAAATTGACTATTTAATATTTCTTCTAAATCACTACCACTTATCTCTAACTTTACTAATGTATTATTAAAAGGCTGTACGTTAAATAAATCGTTCCACGTTATTTCCCCGGAAACTATATCATCGCGAATTCCGCCGCCATTCATTAAAGCGAAATCACTATCCATTGCAGCTTTCATACCGTCAGCAATTAGATTTCCTACAGGGTTATCTCCTTCTGCTTCTTTTGTCGCATACCCACCTACCATATCAGTCGTAGCTTCGCCAATGACTTCATTTAGCTTTTCGCCAACTAATTCTTGGTATTTTGCTAAAATAGTAGACACTTCAGGATCTGGAGTAACTCCAGTTTGAACTACATCCACGATTTCAGCTGATTTTTTCACAATGTCGCCTGTCTCCGGGTCAATTTCTAAATCAACATCTGCAAAAGCTTTTCCATATTCTCCAGCTTGAATAATTAATTTATTATCCACAACAGCATTAACTTTTACATGATTATGAGCCGCAAATATGACGTCTACAGCATCATCTACTTCTGTTGCAATTTTGGCAATATCACCAGTTGCGCTTTCACCAGCTTGATTTCCGGGAACATGTGCTAGAACAATAATCGCTTCTACACCTTGGGCTTGCAATTCTGGCACATACTTATTAATAGCATCTGCTTCATCAGTAAAGCGAATATTTTCATTTCCTTTTGCAATAATCATATCTGGCGTTTCTGTTGTGGCGACACCAATAAATCCAACCTTTACTCCCTCTACTTCTTTAATAGTATATGGATCAAGTACTAGATTGCCAGTATCCTTGTATTCAACATTTGCTGCTACCATTGGAAAATCAATTCCATCATACCCTTTTGTTCCATTTACATGATCCCCACCGTTGATTAAGCGGAGCATCTCGTCTACTCCTTCATCGAACTCATGGTTACCAACTGTTCCTACGTCAAAGCCGATTGATTCCATCATCTCCACAGTAGGCTCATCTTGAAGCAATGCAGAAAGCGGGGAGCTCCCTCCTACCATATCACCAGCGTGTACAATTAGTGTATTAGGATTTGTAGCTTCCCTTTCTTTTAAGTACTGTGCTAAATAATCCATTCTACCAATTATATTTTCTTTCTTTTCATCTTCATATTCTTCTGTCACTTTTCCATGAAGGTCATTTACACTTAGAAGCTGAAGTTTAATTGTATCCTTCTCTTCACCACCATTTAATGCTGTATACCCATTGTTCTCTGCTTCATTGGCACTAGCAAAGAAAATGCGATTTTCCACTGGTACTTCCTGAAAATCTTCTGGTAACACATATTTCTTTGTTTCAGAATTTCCTACATATCGCAATAACCCTTTTCCTTGTTCTCTAGCTCTAAATTCAAAAGGCTGTTCCATTAAAGGATTGTCTTTATCCCAAATCCCTTTATGATTATCCATTGCATCTTTCACTGCGGACTGGAACATATCATAATCTGCTTCATCAGCAACTGGCCAAATAAAATATGTCGATGCATATCCTTGTTTCACCATTTCAAGATTGGTATTTAATTGATCGCTCTTACGAATAATTTGTGCCAGTAGACGGCCATAATCATCTGTTGCTTCTTCCCCTACTTTTACAATTACTTTATCACCAGGCTCTAAAAGCGTATTTAAATACTCTTTTGCTTTATTTCCATGTTCTAATTGGTTTTCATCTGCTTCATTCTGAGGAGTATGATAGGTTTCTGGTGTATCGATATTCACATAGCGAACTTTCGTTGTCCCTAATACTGGAGTTTGTAAATGGATTGTATCTCCGTCTACCACACTGCTAACAGTGCTTTCATATTCTCCTTTAGCAGAAGGAGAAGGTGGTTGTTCTGCCAATAACTGAACATCACTAGCTTTTCTAGGCAAAATTTGATAGGTATTATATTGACTAAGAATTCCTGTGAATTCATACCATTTTCCTGTTTGTATAGACGAAATCGCCTCAGTTTCTTCCATTACTCGAATAGTCGTTCCATTAAAGCTTTCATCTAACACCGTCACATTATATCCGCCACCTGCAGCAGTTTCAGGAACTGTTTGCACATAGCCTTTTACTTTCACTAACTGTCCTTCTTTTAATTCTGCTACACTATCATTATTTAAATCTGCTAGATTCATAGTAACTGGTACAGGTAATTCATTGTTTTCAGAAATCACCTCAATTCCATCTTCTGCTGGGACAATTTCCAATAACTTATTATATTCTGTTATTTTCCCGGTTACTTTTACTTTCAGACCTTCTGTTAATACAGGAAAAGAACTTGCATCCTGAGAAAAAATATTAATGCCGGCTTCCTCATCTTGAATATAAGTGGATAGCTTTCCTCCGCTGATGCTCGAATTATCAGCAGTGACAATCCCTTCAATTGTTACATTTTGTCCAACCATTGCTCGTGCTTCTTTGATAGATTGGGGCTCAGTTGGATCGGTTGTTGGCTCTTCATTTCCATATAACTCTTCTCCAAACAGATGATTGCCTAAATGAGAGAAATCATCTTGGTTATACGTATCCCATTCTTCTGATGGATCGAATTGATTCTTTCCTTTATTTCCAGATGAGATATTATTTTTTCTTACAAGAGTATGATCCTTTGTTTGGCCATCGCCCCATTCTTGTTGTTCGCCAACTATCCCAAATACATCAATGATTTCTTCATTATGTTTTAAAACTATGGCGTCATCCCCATTAAAGTTTGCAACCCCACTCACCATATTCGCTTTTTCCTTAATGGCTTCATTAGCAGATGAATGAGCAATAATAAATAATTCACCATGTTTTAGATTACCTTCTAAACGAAGCGTAGACGTAGTATTTGTTTTACCATTTGAATACAGTTCAACTGAATAAGACGATAAATCTACATCCTTTCCAGTTCCATTAAACAATTCTATCGCCTTGTTATTGGAACTGCCTTCTATGTACTCAGAAATAAATAAGTCTGTTGCCGTTAAGTTTTCTGATGCTGCTCTTACCGTAAATGTACTAAATAAATTCGAAAAAACTAATAAGAAAATTAAAAATATTGAAAATAATTTTTCGCTACTATTTCCCTTCAATCTTTTTCCTCCTCAACCTATTAATCGTAATCTCTTCTACTCCATTTATTGCGAAAAACTCTTTAATAGAATTAATTACTATATAAAGATAACTTAATATTGTAAAAACTACACTAGCAATTTGTAAATTTATTAATAGAAATGGAATATTTCGTTATTTATACCTATTTTCTCAATAAATTCACCTATGAAGTTTTACCTATTTTTGTTAATTATCAATTTAACTTAACCTATAGCTTTTTTCGAAAAATAGACCACATGAGAATTCACCCATGTGGTCATAAACTTTCTTATTTAACGATTGCTATCGCCTCTGCAATATTGGCAGCATGATCGCCTACTCGTTCTAGATTACTGATAATATCGACAAAAACAATTCCGGCATCGCCACTACATTTTCGTTCATTTAAACGGCTTATATGCTTTTTACGATATTGTTTTTCCATTTTATCAATTTCTTCTTCGTTTGTAATAGCTTTTTTAGCAAGCTCCACATCTTTTGCAAAAAAGCTATTATAGGAAGTTTTTAATGTTTCCACTGTAAAGCGATACATATTTTCTAATTCATTTTTCGCATCTATTGAAAATTCTACTTTTTTATTGATTTTATAATCCACAAGTTCGACGATGTTTTCCATATGATCCCCAATTCTTTCAATATCTCTGATTGAGTCAACCAAAATAGAAAACTCTTCACTTTCATGTGGTGTTAAGGCTTTGGATGAAAGCTCGACTAAATAGCTTGTAATTTCCTTATCTAAATTATTAATCCCTTGCTCGTATTGCAACGCTTTTTCTTTATACTTCTTTTCTCCTGTTTGTAAATACTTGAATGCTTCTTCTAAGCCTTTAATAGAGAAATCCTTCATTCGTTCTAATTCTTCCTTTGCTTGCCCTAAAGCGATAGAAGGAGAATGTTCAATAAAGGTTGTGTTTAAATGCTGCGGTTTTGTAATAATACCTCCATCTTCTCCTGGAATTAACTTTGTCACAATCCATGCCAAGGCAAAGATGAACGGGAATTGAATAATTGTATTCGATACATTGAATATCCCATGTGCAAATGCAATGGTCATCGGTTCATTTAAACCTAAAACTCCTTGCAAATACGTAATAAAATGAGTAAATGGCGCTAAAATAATTACAAAAATCACTGTTCCAATAATGTTAAAGAGTACGTGAACCATTGCCGCTCTTCTTGCAGCTATCGACGCACCAATGGAAGCTAGAATCGCAGTAATCGTTGTTCCTATATTGTCACCAAATAAAACTGGCAAAGAAGCCTTCAAAGAAATAGCATCTGTAGCAAATAACTCTTGTAAAATTCCAATTGTAGCACTTGAACTTTGAACGATTAATGTCAAGACTGTTCCGACTACAACTCCAAGAATCGGATTATTACTCATATTAACAGTTAACTCATGAAAAGCTTCTAATGAACGTAGCGGCTTCATACCAGAACTCATTAGTTCTAGTCCATAAAACAATGCTCCAAATCCAAATACAACTTGACCGAATGAAGTGATTCTTGGATTTTTAAAGAAGAATAATAGGACAGCACCAGCTGCAATAATCGGTAAAGCATATGCTCCTATATCAATCCCAATGATAAAGGCAGTAACCGTTGTTCCTATATTTGCCCCCATAATAACGCCAATCGCTTGGCGCAAGGTCATAAATCCAGCACTTACTAACCCTACTGTTATGGCAGTAGTTCCTGAACTGGATTGGATTAACACTGTTACAAAAATTCCGGCTAATACGCCCATAAATGGATTTGTCGTAAACCGATCCAAGATTTCCTGAAGACGGTCTCCTGCAGCATTCTGCAAACCATCTCCCATATATTTAATACCAAAAAGAAATACCCCTAATCCTCCAAGAAACTGGAAGATCATTTCTTGATAATTAATTTCCAAAAGTTTGTCCCCCTAAAACCTAATTCTTTTAAGACATATACCAAGTTATCATAACAACATCCGACAAGAATTTACACTATTCCAGAATATTATTTACATGAAATTAATATTTATTTACGAAAAATTTACATTCTGATTTCAAAAGATTAGTTGACATTTTTATTTCTATCATTCAATAGGAGATTAATTTATGAGAAGAAAATAATAAGGGGGGTAATACGTAAAAATAGAGGATGGCAACTAATGTCCCTCCTCTATGAATTATTATTTTATTATGGAGTTAATAACCTTTCCATGATCCATTTCATGAACTGTATCACAAAGGATTTCGATATCTTCTTTTCCATGACTAGCAAGGATGATTGTTTTCCCTTCTTTTTTTAACTCTAAAAGAAGTTTACGAATATCTGCAACTCCTTGATTATCTAATCCATTCATTGGTTCGTCTAAAATAAGAATACCAGGTTCTTCCATAAGTGCTTGCGCTAATCCTAACCTTTGTCTCATCCCTAATGAATATTTCCCTACCTTTTTCTTGCTTTTGGAATCAAGGCCAACTTTATCAATGGTAGCCAGAATTTGTTCTTTCGTGATTTTTCTTTTTATTGCTGCTAAAAACTTTAAATTAGTATATCCATCATAATTAGGAAGAAATCCTGGAGCTTCAATAATGATGCCTACATTATCTGGTACATCACAATCTTTTCCTATTTGTTGATCACTTACTTTAATGGTACCAGTCGTTGGAATAACAAACCCACAAATACACTTTAAGAGCATTGTCTTCCCTGATCCATTTCTTCCTATTAATCCATGAATTTTATTTTTTTCTAATGATAAAGTAACTCCATCTAAAACCGTTGTTTCGCCAAATTTTTTACTTATATTATTTATCTCTATTGCTACTTGTTGCATTTGTTTACTCCTCTCTTTTAAATAGGTGGTAATACATGGATAGATTGTTTTCGGTTAGCTATTATGCCTAAAATAATCATCCCAATTATAAGAATAGCTAGACCAATATAAATATACGAAATAGATGGCATCTGGGTTGTCCCATTAATGTCGATTCTATCTAAATTGCTCCATGAAACAGGTGAAAATCGATAGATGGAGGGAAAACCAGTTACTGTAGCATCGAGTACAAGTAAAAAAGATGCTGTTAATACCCCCCATATTCTCGTATTTGATATTGAATTAATGACATAGATTACTAATCCCAAAACAATACCTACTAACCAAGACAGAAAAAATGTAAACCACATTGCTTGTAGAGGAGTGAAATAATATAAAATATTTCTCGACACAAATGTTTTGAGGCCTATTACCGAAGAAGCATTCGTATTAGCAAGCGTTCCGAGTACTTTTCCCCAACTGCTTGTAAATTGTATATGAGAGATATTAATAATAATAGTTAAGAACAGGAGAAATAGAAAGTATATAGAAGAGGCAATTATAATATACGCAATTTGTCCAATACTCCATGGAATCCGACCACTCCGTGCGATTACATATGCTTGGTTATCATCAATAAATGGTGCATCACAAAAAAGCAAGATCAATGGAAAGAAAAATAATAGCTTAACAAATTTTTGTGTAAATAAAAATGGAAAAATCCATGGAGTGACCTCTATATTGATTGCTTTAGAAAATTCAATAATTTCTTTTGTGAATATTTGAGTAAACATAAAAAGTAAAATGGCAATAATCCATACTCGATAATCTACTTGCCATTTACGAAAGTTTTGCAAACAAACATAGCTTGCTACATTAAACAACTTCATTATTTATTCGCCTCTTTACTTGATATTGAAACAACAATCCTGCCAATGCTGAAAATGATACAAATACAAATATAAAATAGAATAAACTTATGTAAGGACCTTGATGAATGACATCTTCACTTCCTGTCAATTTGTAAAGATTTAACCAATCTGGTAGATAAAAATACGTTATTTGCTCCAAAAAATAACTTGCAATAACGGTCGAGGCAATCGCTACAAAGTGAATGGGAATAAATGCAGATACAGTTAAACCAACAACACTCCATAAAGCTGCTGATAGACTAAACACAAAGCATCTTGCAACTATATAACTAATCGGGAAAAAACTAGTTGCTAGGGGGGCAAGAGGAAGATTGATCATATTCTCGTAATTCCCCACAGGAAAAATCGGCATTCTGAAAGATAATACTAAAATGAATAATAATAAACCTAAAAATACTGTCATTAACCCCGTAACAAAGCAAGTAATGATTTTAGCCCTTATATATATATTTATTCCAGAACGAATAATAACTGGCTTAATGTACTGGCATTTCCAATCTGAACAAAAACTTGAAACAAAAGGAATGGCCGCAAATAGAACGACTATTTTTTTAAACATGGCCAGCCCAATAAATATCTCGATCAAATAACTAACCGAAACCCCTGGCATTTTTAAAGAATCCCATACACTAATAAAACATAGTACAGTAACTCCAATAATAGCAAGATAAAAAACTTTCGAGGTATATACTTGCATGAAAGACATTGATAAAGCTCTTCTCTTCATCATCAGTATTCTCCCCCTATAAGGATTTCTTCACCAGTCTCTGCATTAAAAATGATAGAGAATTCAGATGAACTCTGAGATGTCCCCTTACTATCTGTTACCGTTATTTCTTGATTTGCTGTAAACACCCAACAAGGAACAAGCTCATATTCTATTCCTTTATTTTCAGCTATTACTGGCACATATTCTAAGGCAATTTTCGAAATAGTCACCAAATCGGTTAGTAAAGTATCTTTATATTTATCTTGTAATTTAGTAATTGCTTTTTCAATAGATATTGGCTTTATCTTTTCCTTAACGGTTTCACCAATATCATATATTCCATTTGCTGTCATATAAATTAAGCCACCCTTGTTTACAATACCTAGTATACGACTTCCAATAACAGGAATACCACTACTGCTATTCAGCGAAAAATAACCCTTATTCGTTATATTTATCTTGTCATAGCTGATTGGAAATATGACAGCATACGCCTCATCGTCTTTCTCCCATTGGCGAGGATGACTTCCATCTTTCATTTCATAGTCTTCCCATTCCTGCTCTAATGTTTTTAAATCAAGAGAAATAACCTGTGGCATACCTAAATCATCAATTCCCAATTCTTCCGCAGTCTCTTTTACTTGATTAATCGCATCCTCTTTTGATATATGCTCAAGTGAATTAGCTTTAAATACACTTTCTAAATCATCACGAACAAAATACGTAGCATTTGAGATAACACTATCGTACTCACGATTCATATAAAATGGAGTTCTATAAGTAACTGAGCCCATTTCCAAACTTAGAGAAGTATCATCTGAAAGTTCAAAGTACTTATCTGTATACTCAGGAAAGAAACCATTCTGTACTTCGTTTGTCTCTATTATTGTATTATCTACTAAAAATATATCCTTTACTTTTTCCTCGTCAAATACTTTCAATGAAATAGAACTTCTTTTTAAGTTAACATGATCAAATCCGACTACTCTTGCTTTAATTACTAAGTTATTTTCTATTTTCTCCTCAATAAATTCAGGTGTAGTCCCATCCTGCTGATCAAGCTTTATTTCTTCGGAAGAATTACTATTCTTTTCCCCCTCTGGAAAACAAGCTGTTAGTATAAAAGATGATAGACACAAAAATAAAAAATATATTATTTTTTTCACTGGGAAACCTCCGTTCTAAGATTATCAAAAAATAGATCGTCACAGGTAAACGATCTAAGGTTTTAAGCTAATTGCTTAATATTTTTAAGAGTACCAGTAGCCTTCCGCATGTACTGAATACAGGTCAGTATCAGCTTGAAGAACTAATGATGTCCCTTTTCCAGCGTAAGTGTGATAACTATTCACAATTTTTGATGCATTATTTGGAGTCACACGAATAAAGCCAGTATATGATGTGGAAGAAGTACTCGCACTACGCTTCACTCTATAATAAAATTTATCAGAACTGATAATATTGTGACTAGTTGTATAAATATATGCATTTTGCTCATTATCATCTTTAGGATTGGGGGCAGAGTATGCTGTACCATTGCTTATAGAAGGAGTTACACTAAAAGAAAAATTCTTTTTCGCTGCAAAAGCAGAAGGTGTTAAAATTGTTAGAGCAGTTGCAAAAATAAAAGCAAAAGTTATTAGTTTTTTCTCATTTAAAATTCCCCTCTTTAATAATGATTATTTATTTAGAATCTATCAGTGACCTGTATGGTAGATTACTAGCGGATGAAAGTGAGTATTTTTTTGAAAATCAACCATTCATAAATAGTTTAATATTGTATTTAAAATAAGTGCTATTTAATGTTCATATGGAAATTCTGTAATTGTAACAGTATTGTTAAAAGAAATTTCTATCAACATATTGCTATTAGGTATGTAAAACAGTGTAAAAGCTAAACCAACAGTAAAAAGACTTTTTATTATTTTCTTCATTTTTTCAATCCCTTTCTGTATATTTCTTAGCCTGATTTTAATGCATAATTAAAAACACTGTATTTTACAAATTCACTGAATTTTCACCAATAAAGTACAATATTTAAGTATTTCATCCTATTTTCGTTGTACAATATGAAGATAGGAATATTTTTGAAGGAATGATGGATACATGGATAATAAAGTAGGGCAGGAAATTAGAAGATTAAGAAAATCACTAACTATGACTCAAGCATCTTTATGCAAAGGCATATGTGACCAATCGATGATTAGTAAAATTGAAAAGTGAGAAACATATCCCTCTGCAACTATTTTATATCAACTAGCAAAGAAGCTTGATGTAGATATGGAACATTTCTTTCGATTCTCCAAAATTCCCAAACCTGACTATGTTCACCACTTTTATCAATTATTACGAAAAGCTGTTAGAGAACATGATTATAAGGAAGTAGAAAATCTTATTAAAAAGGAAGAACACCATCCGGTATTTAAACAATCTGAATTAAAACAGGTTATTCTTTGGCATAAAGGAATGGTCTCTTATTATGTATACCAAAATTTCCAGAATGCTGTTGATTTTTTAAATCAATCATTGGCTATTAGTCGTTCTAGTAATGAGAACCGCTCCTTTTCAGAGAGAGAACTTGAGATTTTAAATTCATTAGCTGCTCTTCATGCAGAAATAGAAATGTTTGAAAAAGCAGATAAGTACTATATGGATGCATGGAATGTATTGAAGAGAAAATGGCCATTAAAGGATCCAACTATTTATATTAGAATTATTTATAATCTTTCGAAAGTAAAAACAAGATTAGGAGAAAAGGAAAATTCTATTAAAATGTGCAAAATGGGCATTAACTATTGTAAGGAAACAAACCTTATGTATCTTTTAGGAGAGTTGACTTACCATATTGGGTATAACTATGAAGTTCAAACAGAGGAAATGGAAAAATGCATTGAATACTACCAGAAAGCAATTGCGATATTCGAAGTCCAAGAAAATGAAAAAGCCATAGAATTTATCGCTGAAAAAATAAAAAAACTATCAATTAATCCTCCCTTTCCAACTCCTAAAATTTAAGGAGTTTTTTTGAATAGTAACTGTTAGTTTATTTATAAACATATTGACTAAAAATGATAGGCATCTAAATATGTACACCTTGATTTAAATTTAACGATATCATATCCTCTAAAGTACCATCTACTCCCTTTTTATTCTTTTCTATTATTTTGACACCAACAATAAAAAATTCGGTTTTTGTTCAAATAATCATCCAATAACTTATGGTAAGATTATAATGTTTTTCCTAAACATTTTTACTGGAAAGAATTATCCTGCAAGGAGCGTAATTATTCATGATTGATAAAATCAAACCAATACCTTCCTTATCCTCTAATTCCGTATTCCTAGCTTCTTTATTAGGAATAGTTGGTGGTTTTTTAGATGCTTATACATTTATTAGTAGAGACGGTGTATTTGCCAATGCACAAACAGGGAATATCGTTTTATTCGCAGTAAACGCTGCAACAGGTGAATGGGTGGAATCCCTTCATTATATCCCGCCATTAATAGCCTTTGTCTTAGGAGTCTTGGTTTCTGAAATTGTCAAAATACCTTCTCTAAGGGAAATCCTATACAGCTATAGACGATCAATCCTTATTTTAGAATGTATCGTCTTAATTATAGTCGGATTCTTGCCAACATCTGTTCCGAACATCATTGTTACAACCAGCATCTCATTTGTATCTTCTTTACAAATATCAACATTTAACAAGTTAGATAAATGGGCATATAATTCAACAATGACTACTGGGAATCTAAGAACTGCAACTCAAGCCGCTTATGCTGCTTTTACAAAACAAAGTCAAGAAGCGAAGATCCAATTTAAAGAGTTTTCCATTATTATCGGCTCCTTTTTATTTGGGGCATTACTTGGTACCTTTACAACCACTCAATTTGGCAATAAAGCCATATGGGTATCGGCAATTATTCTAATCGTCGCATTAGTCCTTTACCATAAAGATAAAGGGTATATTCGTAAACGTTGTGCAGATAGTTTATAAAAAAGGAGAAAGGCTGAATGATTGACAGCCTTTCTCCTTTTTACTTACGATTCATAAGTCCATATAGTTCCTCCCACTGTCTTTCAAGCTCCTCCTTTTTAGAAAACAACTGCTCCAATTTACCCCAATCCGTTTCTATTTCCATTATTTTCTCTAATTCTGAAATCTTTTTTTCCAATCCTTCTACTTCCTTTTCCAATTGAATTTGATTAAAAGAAGCTTCCCTCTCCTGTTTTTCCTTAATTGTGGCCTTCTTCTCTTTTTTTGATTTTACTGGATTAGTTTGTAGATTCTTGGACGTTTGTCTTTCCGTCGACTTTTCGCGTGCATACGTGTAGTTCCCCTCAAAATAGTGAACTTCCTTTGTTTGAATCCAATAAATTTTTTGAAATAGTTTATTTAGAAAATAGCGATCATGGGAAACAGCAAGAATCGTGCCATCAAAATCTTCTAAAGCCTCTTCTAATACTTCACGGGACTCTATATCTAAATGATTCGTTGGCTCATCTAGAATTAATAGATTGATTTCTTGATACATAAGCTGGGCTAAGCGAAGCCTCATTCTTTCTCCTCCACTTAAATTGCTGACCTTTCGAAAAACGGAATAACCGTAAAAGAGAAATTGAGCTAAAATATGCCGTGCCTCCCCCTCTGTCACATGCACTTCATTTCGAAAAGCTTCGATCACTGTTTCCCCTTCCATTTCCATTAATACATGCTGAGAAAGATAGCCAATTTTCACGTTACTTCCCATTTTGACTTCTCCTATATCTGGATCCATTTGTTGAAGAATCATCTTCAACAAAGTTGATTTCCCCGATCCATTCTCTCCAATAATTGCCGCTCTGTCTTTATAGCTTATTTGCATTTGAACTTGTTGAAACAATAGTTGATCGCCAAAGCTTTTTGATACATTCTTCAGCTGAATAACATCCTTCCCACTTCGGTCACTTGCTTCCATGTCAAAATTCATTTTCTTTCTATTTATAATGGGGCGAGCTAGTTTTTCCATTCTTTCGATAGCCCTTTCCATATTTCTCGCTCGCTTATGCAATCCTTCATTAGGCGGATTCGCCCTATTCGCCCATTCACGAAGTCGTTTGATTGCTTCTCTCATTTTCTTGATTTTCTTTTGCTGTTCCTCATATGCCTGAAACTCTCTTAAAAGCCTTTCTTCCTTTTCCTTTGTAAAATTTGTAAAATTAGTATAGTAGGTTGTTACTTCCCCATCTTCTAAATCTACCACCTTTTGAATCACTTCATCTAAAAAGTAGCGATCATGGGAAACCACTAAAATGGTACCATGATAATCCTGAAGAAATTTCCCAAGCCACTCGACTGCCATTAAATCCAAATGGTTCGTCGGTTCATCCAATAAAAGAAAATCAGGTTCTTGGAGGAGTAGCATCGCTAAACCAACCTTTGTTTTTTCCCCTCCACTTAAAGCTCCATATTCTTTCATGACTAACTGCTCAATTTTTAGCCCATTAACCATTTTCTCTATTTTTGCTTCCATTTCATATCCACCAGCATTCGTAAAATACTCTTGCGATTTTCCATATTCCTCCATTAATAGCAATAGCTGTTCTGGATTGATATCCTGCGCCATTTCCTGTTCCATCTGTTTTATCTTCCCTTCTATTGTTTCAAGGTCAGAAAATGCCTTTTTTAATACTTCCTTCACCTTCATAGATTGTTCATATTCCGGAATTTGTTCTAAATATCCAATCTTTAATCCTTTTTTCCAATGGATTTGTCCAGCATCAGGTGTTTCCTGCCCTGCAAGTAATCGAAATAATGTGGTCTTCCCGCTCCCATTTCTTCCAACAAGACCAACTCTTTCTTTTTCCTTTAACTCTAATGATATGTCTTCAAATATAGTATTTCCTCCGTACATCTTCGCTATATGATTGACACTGCAAATAATCATAATTCTGCTCGCTCCTTTTTCTATGATTATCTCTTTTCCCTGACTCTTTCATGGACGGTTTAGTCCACTTTTAGCAACGCAAAAAAAGCCATGGAAAACAAAGTTCTCCATGGCATTATTTAAGGAAAAAGATAGGTACACTTTTTCCATTAAATATAAATACCTCTAAATATACTTTTAGAAAGAGCCATATATAGTTGCATACTGGCTCCTTTCTATTAATAAATGACATTCCATTCTGCTTTGGTAAAGCCATTTAAAAAAGGAGTGCATGAAAATGCACTCCTTTAACCGTCCAAATAGAGATGTGGGTAAGAGATGTTTTCACTGTTTTAGTTTGCTATTTAGTTGTTTAAAAAAGGGCATACTTATCCCGTTAACAACTACGATCGCAAATTTTGCACGGTTAATATATAAACTTTCCATCATATAACCTTGCACTAAAACAGTTGAACTTAACATCCTTCCCACCTCTTTTCTTTTATAAGTTAGTTTTATTATATCTTTAAAGGAAATCACACACAAGAGAAAATAATAAGAAAAATCAATTATGTCTGAATAATGTTCCTTAGGCACCATCTTTAAGTACTTTATTTTTTTCATTGATGAGTAATATGTTACTTGGTACAAACTACCATCTATTATCATTTGATTCTAGTATTGTCCTTTATCATTTCAGCAAGGAATTTTATCGATATTCTCCAAATACTTTTAAACTAAAATATATGTTTAATCACCTTAACAATAGGGTAGATACTTCTTGTTATTAGTTTTTATTGTAAATTAGTGCTTTACTACCTTAAATTAATCCAGGGGAGTAGTTGTATGAATACAATAGCTTACATAAAGGAAGAATTAAAAACTTTCATTAACGAAAATGAAACACCATTCAATCAAAAACTTCTTACTGAAGCAATAAACGTTTCCACCAAAATTACAGATATTTTGAACAAAGGAAATATCGATTTATTAAAAAACGCCAAAAAATTAATTTTTTATACAGTGGATCAACAAGAAGCAGAACTAATCTCTTTTGCGAAAGTTGAAGGAATTGCATGGGCAAAACACTCTTTAACACTTGAATTAAAGCTTGAATGGGTGCAAGCGATAAGAAGAACGTTATGGCACTTTATACGGATAATAGATGAGGAAAAAGATATATTGAAAAATCGTGATGAGTATTACGGGATGGAAAAATTATTTAATGAAAAAATAGATCAATTTTTAAATACCTTTTTTCTTAGCTATTCTCATTACAAGGATGAAATGCTACATAAACAAAGAGAAGTAGTGGAACATTTATCCGTCCCAATTATTCCAATTAAACAATCTATTTCTGTTTTACCGTTAATCGGTTTTATTGATTCATACAGAATTAAAATAATTGAGGAAAAGGTTCTAAATGATATAGGAGAATCCAAAATCCAAATATTAGTTATAGACCTTTCTGGTATTGCCATAATGGAAATGGATGTAATAGATTACTTCGAAAAAATATTAGCAGGAATTTCAATGATGGGTTGCAAAGCAATTCTGACTGGATTAAGGCCAGAATTAGTAAAAAAAATGGTGCATGCTGGCATTCATTTCGAACAAAATGCAGAAACAAGAGGTACACTGCAAGAAACTTTGAAAAATATCCTATAGCTTAAAGGAAAAAGACAAGTATTAATTGATAGCCAAAAGGGGATATTTAAGTCCCTTTTTTGGCAATTTTTTTCTCTAGTTTAAGATAGCACTATCCTAGCTTGTTATTCCTCCAGGCTGTATAGGATATAAAACGCCCCCCAAGGCGAACGATATTCTGCCTGTTTCCTCGGAAACGACTATAACTAATGCATCAGTTATCTCACTTAAACCAATGGCTGCTCGGTGTCTTGTCCCCAATTTTTCCTTCCCATTGTAATGAAGAGAGGAAGGGAAAATATTTCCGGCTGAAACAATTGCGTTCTCCTCAATTAGTACCCCTCCATCGTGCAAAGGATTACCCGGATAGAATATTGCTTCTAATAGAGACGGAGATAATTTTGCATGCAAAGGAATTCCTGAATGAACACGTGTTTCTAATTCATCATTACGTTTAATGGCAATTAGTGCACCATGACGTTTCTCTGATAAGACTTGGGCACATGCTGTAAGAATTTCTAAATCCTCTGTATATGGCTCTAAATATAATTGTAAATAGAAGGTAGCAGCACTATGATGAATACTTTTAAATTGTTTATTTACTTCTTCAAAGTCATTCAAGATGCAGCAATTTTTTTCATCCATCGTACGCTGGAGTTCGCCAATTTTATCTTGTAAATGGGCCAACGCATGGTGCATATGATTACTAAACTCTATAGGTAAATCTCTTTCTCCTTCCATACGAACACCCCTTTTTTTTACCTTATCCAAGCTCTGTTAATTTATGCATGCTGAAAGAGAAATTCGTTATTTACGGTAACTTTTTTCGAAACATTGAATTCATATTTTACAAATGATAGACTAATAGTTGAGTATTTCAAAAGGAGGGAATATTTTACAGATGAAATTTTGGACTTGGACTATTGCTATCCTACTAACAGTTACTGCTATTGGCGTTTCTTCCTTTTTTGTCATACAAACACTATTTGACAGTGATTCGCCCTTACAAACAAATAATGAGCGGTCCGTCGTGAAGGAAGCATCTACCGAAGTAGAAGAATCTTTTGATACGGAAAAAGTTAATACTCCTGTCAATGAGGAAGTTGTCACTTTAGCAGATGGAACGAGCGGACACACGTTTATTTCTATTTGGCATGATTTTTATAATGAAACATTAGGTTGGGGAAGATTGGAAACGACAAGCTATGAAGAACAGAAAGAAGCAGCACTTTCCATTCTTGATGAGATAAAGGACATTAAAGTCTCCGATGAAGAAATAGAACTAGACATGAAAGATATCGCTGCAAATGCTCAGATTGTAGCAGAAAAAGATGATCGTAGTGCTATGCGAAATCTGCATCGATATTTTCATGACTTAGATATTTATTTTAATGGCTATAACTATGATCAAACATTTGGTATTACTGAATTTAGAGGGAACTAAGCCACATCTTCGTTCCACTCTAATTTTTTTCGTTAAAAGGATATTTCTGATTAAAATAATTTGGTTTTTTGCCTTCATTATTGTAGCGTTTATGAAAAATATGGGTAGTTGCAGGAGATAGCGGTGGAATTAGCCATGCCCAATTGCCTGTAATATCTCTCCCTTTTTCTGCCTCTTTATTTTCAAATATCTTAAATTGCTGTGCTGCGGTATGGTGATCAACAATTGTTACACCTGCTTTTTGAAAAGAGTCCAATACAGCAATATTTAATTCCACTAAAGCCTTATCTTTCCACAGAGTAGCGTTCCTTTTCAGGTTTAGACCAAGCCATTCCCCAATCGTTGGTAGCATATTATAGCGATTCTCATCCGCTAAGTTTCTTGCACCAATCTCTGTACCCATGTACCAGCCGTTAAATGGTGCTGCTGTATAAGAAATACCACCAATTTCAAGGCGCATACTAGAAATAATTGGAACAGCATACCACTGTAAGCCTAATTCTTCAAACCATCGATAATCTGGATGTTGAATCGGGACTTCTAAAACAATGTCGTTTGGGATTTCATATAGTTTCGGCTTTTGCTCATTTACTTGAATGACAAGTGGAAGGATATCATAATTTGTTTGCTCTCCCGTCCAGCCTAGCTTTATACACTCTTTTGTAAAAGCTATAGAGTCCGGATCTCCAATAACTCCATGCTCTGTTTCATAACCAGCATAACGTATAAGCTGATGATTCCATATTCGGATAGAGGAATTTCTTGTCTCTTGCTGAAAAATAGTAATCGTTGGCTTTATTTTCCCTCCATTTGTTGCATAGGCAATATGATGGAACAATGCCTCTTTTATTGCTTCTTCCGTGTTAAGATGTCGTTTGTCTAGCACATGTAGATTTTCCCAAAATAATCGACCGATACAGCGATTACTGTTTCGCCAAGCCATTTTAGCTCCATATATTAGTTCTTCCTCTGTATGCTCATAATATCCCTTTTCATTGATGGCTTGTTCCACTTGTATAAGTCTTTCTTCTATCTCTTCTCCAGACTTATTCAGTTCGTTATATGCCGTCTCAATAAACATTTTTGCTTCTGCTAGTAGTGTATTAATCAATAAATCAGCCTCCTAACGCTTATTATTTGAGCACTTTACGAATCAATTTATCCTTTTTTTCGGTATACGGAGGGAAAAGAATCGGGATATCTACTCTAACACTTTTTCTAAGCACACTTCTTTGATGCGAAAAAGTAGTAAAGCTATATTCGCCATGATAAGCTCCCATTCCTGATGCCCCAACTCCTCCGAAAGGCAAGTTAGGAGGAACAATATGTGTCAGTACATCATTTATCGAAACTCCGCCAGATGATATGGCATGGATCACCTTTTCTTCTGTATCTTTGCTATTTGTAAAAAGATAAAGGGCCAGCGGTTTATCTAGCTTTTTTATCGCTTCCACTGCTTTGTCTAATTTTGAATAGGATAATATAGGTAAAATTGGACCGAAGATTTCTTCTTGCATAGAAGCGGATGCCCATGTAGCATCCAGAATAGTTGGTTCAATAAAGCTTGTTTCTATATTACTATTTCCTCCAAATAAAATCCCTTCCCGGTCCGCTTCTAGCATTTCTCGTAAGCGAAGAAAATGCCGCTCGCTCACAATTCTGCCGAAATCTTCCTTCTCTTCAATCCTTTCTCCGAAATAATTCAATAATGTATTTTTCAACTCAGCGATTAATGGATCTTTGACCGATTCATGTACCATAATATAATCTGGTGCCACACAAGTTTGACCAGCATTTAATGTCTTTCCCCATATTATGCGCTTGGCCGCAATCTTCAAATTAGCTGTTTCATCAATAATAACGGGACTTTTTCCTCCTAGCTCTAGTGTAACAGGCGTTAATTGCTTGGCAGCTGCTTCCATTACAATTTTTCCAACCTTTGTGCTACCGGTAAAGAAAATATAATCAAAGTTAGCATGTAGTAGCGCTTGATTTGTCTCCACTCCACCTTCCACAGAACAAATATAGGAAGGTTCAAAAACAGTATTAATTATATCTGTTACTACAGCTGAAACTGTTGGTACAAGCTCGGAAGGCTTTAATATCGAGCAATTCCCTGCAGCAATTGCTCCAATTAATGGTTCAATCAATAATTGAAAGGGATAATTAAAGGGACCAATAATAAGAACCGTCCCATATGGCTCAAAAAGTATCTGTCCATTAGAAGGAAATAGACTCCATGTACTCTTTACTTTTTTAGGCTTCATCCATCTTTTAAGACATTTCATTGTGTGACGTATGCTATTAAGCACAAAACCTATTTCCGAAGTATAGGACTCAAAAGGGTGCTTTCCTAAATCTATCTGAAGAGCTTCTATTAATCTTTGTTCATTTTCTAAAATAGCATTTCTCAATTTGTCCAGCTGCTGCAGCCGGAATGTATAAGGCAATGTTTTTTGGGTTGCAAAAAATGTTTTTGTTTGTGCTAATCTTTCGTCTACATTCAATTTCAACAGCTCCGTTAATGTTTATCTTTTAAGTTTGAGTGTACCAACTTTTTCTTTCTTTAAGCAAGTTTTATAGACGATTCTCTTTCATTTGGGACAATCTTTAACTTGCTATTCCATTTAATCTATAAAAAAAGAATTTCGCCTAGAAACGAAATCCTTTTTCATAAAGGGAAAGTTCCAACAAGGTGGTAATTCCTCCCCACTGATGGATAATGGAAACTATCGTTTTCGAATGCTCCTATGCTTGTAGTTGAACCCTACTGTCCGTTAAGAGTACGATAAACTTTTATGTAAAGTAGTTAAGATATTTCTTAATTCTTCAATTGGAATTTGCCCTGGTGCTGATGCTTTTTTTGCTGATGCAAACGTAATAGCTGAACCAAATATTTCTCCTGCCATTCTACTTACAGCCCCTTTTCCTCCCATTGACATTGTTACAATTGGTATGTCTGCAGCAATTTCCTTCATCGTTGCCGTTGCATCTAATAATGTTAAAACATCTTTAACAGATTGAGGCATGACTGCAATTTTTGGAATATCAGCACCTAATTGTTGTGCTTTCTGTAATCGAGAAATAATTTCCTCTTTCGATGGTGTTTTTTCAAAATCATGGTTAGATAGTATAACAGCGATTTGATGGGAATGCGCCAGCTTGATAACTTCCTTCATTGCATCTTCTTCCGTAAATAATTCGATATCCAGTAAATCAATCAGCCCTGTTTCTACCATATTTTTATTTAAATGAAAATATGCTTCCTTCTCTATCGACCTTTCTCCACCCTCTTTAGCTGTGCGAAAAGTAAATAGTAAAGGAATATTTCCTATCGTATTTCTTATTAGATGCAGAGCCTCTGTCACACTGCCTATCTCATCTACTTCTGCAAAATAATCACTTCGCCATTCTATTATATCGATTGGAAGCTCCTTAAGTAAGGCGGCCTCTTCCCTTAGCTCTTGGACTGTTCTACCAATCAGGGAAACACATATTTTCGGTAATCCCTCACCAATGAAAACATCTCTTACTTTAACGCTTTTACTCACCTTTTTCCCTCCAATAACCAATTTCTCTATCATTATTTAAGCAAGATCCAAGGAATCTATTACGGATTCTACTATTTCCTCCAGCTCTTTCCCATCCATTTTCACCTTCAAATGATGGTTTACATAGATTGCCTTTCTCTCATTAAATAAATTCTTTATCTCTTCCTCTGATTTCCCTTGTAATACTGGCCTGCTATCGATAATAAATGGAATTCTTTGCTTCCACGCTTTAAAGGACATGTCTAAATATAAGACGATACCATTTTCAAGACAGCTTTTCCGAATGTCTTCTTGTAAAAAAGCTCCTCCCCCAAGGGATATAACTTTTTGTGTCTGTTTGGATAAAGCAATAATCATCTCCTTCTCCTTTTTTCGGAAGAACGCCTCTCCATGATATTGAAAAATTTCGGTAACTGTCATGTTATATTCTCTTTCTAATTGATGATCAACATCTATAAAGTCTCGTTTGAGTTTATTTGCTAAAGCCTTTCCAATCGTTGTTTTTCCTACACCCATAAACCCAATTAGTATAATACTTTTCTGTTTTCCTGATTCCTTTTGCAACATGAAGTAAAGCCCCCTATAATCTATTCCGACGAAAATCTTTCTTTCATTATAAGGGAAATACAGTCTTTATCCTAGCAGATTATAAGGAATAAATCGGATACACCATTCATAAAATTTATGGATATAACTATTTTCTATTCATATATATAAGCTTCTTGCATATTTCCTAATTCTCATTCATGTATTTCTTTTCTCTATTAGCCTTTTCTATAAAATCTATTCATTGTCAAGTATTACTTGTTTCTTAGCATATAAAACCCTATCATATTATTCCCTCTGAAAACTTATTTATAATAATTATAAAATTATATTGATTTTTTATTTATAGATGATATTATAATATACATATGCTAAAGAACTAAATTATGAGGTGATTTTTATATGTCAAATAATCGATTAACTACTAGCTGGGGAGCACCAGTTGGGGACAACCAAAATTCCATAACTGCTGGACATCGTGGACCGACTTTAATACAAGATGTCCATTTACTTGAAAAATTAGCTCATTTTAATAGAGAACGTGTGCCTGAGCGTGTGGTTCATGCTAAAGGGGCTGGAGCTCATGGATATTTCGAAGTGACAAATGACTTAACAAAATACACAAAAGCTAACTTCCTATCTGAAGTAGGTAAAAGAACACCAATGTTCATTCGTTTTTCAACAGTTGCTGGGGAATTAGGTTCTGCTGATACTGTTCGTGATCCACGTGGATTTGCAGTGAAATTTTATACAGAAGACGGAAATTACGACATCGTTGGTAACAATACGCCTGTATTCTTTATTCGCGATGCAATTAAATTCCCTGATTTCATTCACACACAAAAAAGAGATCCAAAAACACACTTAAAAAATCCAACAGCTGTATGGGATTTCTGGTCGCATTCACCTGAATCTTTACACCAAGTATCCATTCTTATGTCAGATCGCGGTATTCCTGCAACCCTTCGTCATATGCATGGTTTCGGGAGCCATACCTTTAAATGGGTGAACGAAGAAGGAGAAGGCGTGTGGGTAAAATATCATTTCAAAACAGAACAAGGGGTTAAAAACCTTGATGTGAATTTAGCAGCTAAACTTGCTGGGGAAAATCCTGATTATCATACAGAAGATTTATTTAATGCGATTGAAAAAGGAGACTTTCCTGCTTGGACACTTTATGTTCAAATCATGCCATTAGAAGATGCAGATACGTATCGTTTTGATCCATTCGATGTAACAAAAGTATGGTCACAAAAAGATTATCCTTTAATCGAGGTTGGACGTATGGTGCTTAATCGTAATCCAGAGAACTACTTTGCGGAAGTAGAGCAAGCTACTTTCTCTCCTGGAACATTAGTACCTGGTGTAGAAGTTTCACCAGACAAAATGCTACAAGGTCGTTTATTTGCTTATAGTGATGCACATCGTTACCGTGTTGGCGCAAACCATAATGCACTACCAATTAACCGCCCTCGCAATGAAGTAAATAACTATCAACGCGATGGTCAAATGCGCTTTGATGGCAATGGTGGGGGTTCAGTTTATTACGAACCAAATAGCTTTAGCGGTCCAAAAGAAACTCCTGAAAACAAAACAACTCCATTCGCAGTATCTGGAGTAGCAGAAAGTGTTGCATATGACCATAACGATCATTACACGCAAGCTGGAGACCTATACCGCTTAATGTCTACAGAAGAACGCGAAAGATTAGTTGCAAACATTGTTGGCGCAATGAAACCTGTAGAATTAGAAGAAATCAAACTTCGTCAAATTGGTCACTTCTACAAAGCAGATCCTGAATACGGCACAAAAGTTGCTGAAGGATTAGGCTTGAGTGTACCAGAGACAGTAAAATAATTACGTTTTGTTGAAAAGCCCTCTATCATAGAGGGTTTTTCTTTCTATTTAATTGAATGGTTTAATCACTTAAGTACCAATACCTTGTTTAATTAGTTGATTCCCCTTTTTGATAGGCTTTAAACTAGTTTTGGCGATTTTTGGCGGATGGTTGCTATATTTAGAGGGGGATTTTTGCGACTTTGGTGTTCTTATTTGCGACTTTGGCTCTTTTACTTGCGATTTTGGCTCTTTTACTCGCGATTTTGGCTCTTTTACTTGCAACTTTGCCTCTCTTACTTGCCACTTTGGCTCTTTTACTTGCGACTTCGACTTTTATTTGCAACTTTCACCCTCTTACTTGCGACTTCCACACTCTTTCTTGCGACTTTCTCTCTCTTACTTGCGACTTTGGCTCTTTTACTTGCGACTTCGACTTTTACTTGCAACTTTCATACTCTTTCTTGCAACTTCCACCCTTTTACTTGCGACTTCCACACTTTTACTTGCAACTTTCATACTCTTTCTTGCAACTTCCACCCTTTTACTTGCGACTTCGACTTTTACTTGCAACTTTCATACTCTTTCTTGCAACTTCCACACTTTTACTTGCGACTTCCACACTTTTACTTGCAACTTTCATACTCTTACTTGCGACTTCCACACTCCTTCTTGCGACTTTCTCTCTCTTACTTGCGACTTTGGCTCTTTTACTTGCGACTTCGACTTTTACTTGCAACTTTCATACTCTTACTTGCGACTTTCACACTCTTACTTGCGACTTTCTCTCTCTTACTTGCAACTTTGGCTCTTTTACTTGCGACTTTCTCTCTCTTACTTGCCATTTTGGCTCTTTTACTTGCGACTTCGACTTTTACTTGCAACTTTCACCCTCTTACTTGCGACTTCGGCACTTTTACTTGCAACTTCCACCCTCTTACTTGCAATTCCCATCCTCTTACTTGCAATTCCCATCCTCTTTCTTGCAACTCTCCTCTTCTAAACCTCACTCCCCCAACCCATCTCAATTATTTGAAAAATCAACCAGAAACCGATACGCTTAGGATAGAAAAAACTATTCTAACGGGGTGAAATAATGGAGTTAACAATTAATTCGACAAAAAAACTAAGCAATGGAGTAGAAATACCTTATTTGGGCTTTGGTGTTTTTTTAGTCAACGATCCAACAGAATGTGAGCAAAGTGTCCTTTCTGCAATAAAAAAAGGATATCAGTCCATTGATACAGCTACAAGGTATGAAAATGAAGAATTTGTAGGCAATGCTATTAAATCCGCTGGTGTGCCTCGTGAGGAATTATTTATTACAACAAAGGTTTGGGTAACCGACTTCGGCTATGAAGAAACAAAAAAAGCTTTTCACGAATCCTTAAAAAAATTACAGCTTGATTATTTAGATCTTTATCTTATTCATTGGGCAGCGCCTGGCTTTGAAGAAACATGGAGAGCATTAGAGGATCTTTATGAAGAAGGATTAGTCCGTGCTATCGGCGTGTGTAATTTCCAAATTCACCATTTTGAGAAATTAGCCGAAACAGCAAGAATAACGCCAATGTTAAACCAAGTAGAAACACATCCCCTTTTCCAACAGGTTGAATTACGAAATTATATGGCACAGCATAATATCGCACATGAAGCATGGGCTCCCCTCGGTCAAGGAAAAAATGGATTATTCGATTTGCCAGCTTTAGCGGCCATTGCCAAAAAGCATAATAAAACAGTTGCACAAATTATTTTGCGCTGGCATTTAGAACGAGATACCATTATTATTCCTAAATCCGTACATGAGCATCGTATTATGGAAAACGCTGATTTATTCGACTTTACACTTGATGCAGAAGATATAAAAACAATTGCTTCCTTAGATACAAACCAACGAAGCTTCGGAAATCCTGATGATATCGAACGTTTTAAAGCAATGCAGGAAGCTGCAAAATAATTTAATAATCAACTCAAAAAGGCATACCAATTCATCTATATTGGTATGCCTTTTATTCTAAAATTTACTGCTTCTTATTAGTAGAAGCCCATTGATTATCTGTAGCTGTCTTATTCTGTTTTTTGCTTGTAACTTCTGTATTTGCCGTTGCCCATTGGTTATTTACTTCTGATTTTTTCTGTTTCGCCATTATTCGTTACCTCCTGCTAGTAGTTATCGACGTACAATTCTAGTATGAGATAAAGTTGCTAAGATTATGAACCCAACCGAAAATCTTTTCATAAAATGAACCTTTAAAAAGGCAAAGCTTTATCCTTCAAATGATGTATTCGGACATCTACAAAACAATGATTTCCGAGCTATGTCCCTCGATTCCTCATTTACGGGAGATGTGAGTCTAACTAACCAGCATTTAAAGCTTCAATCGCTGTAAACGAAGCGCATTTAATACGACAGATACAGAGCTAAATGCCATCGCTGCACCAGCAAGCCAAGGTGCTAGTAAACCAATTGCTGCAATCGGTATACCAAGTGTATTATAACCGAATGCCCAGAATAAATTTTGCTTAATGTTGGCAATCGTCTTTCTGCTTATTAAAATACTGTCGGCAATTGCTTGTAGATCCCCACGAATAAGCGTAATATCGGCTGCCTCCATTGCAATATCTGTTCCTGTTCCAATAGCCATGCCTATATCTGCTAAGGCTAAGGCTGGAGCATCATTTATGCCATCCCCCACCATGGCCACTTTTTTCCCTTGCTGCTGTAGCTTTTTAACAGCGTCAGCCTTTCCATCTGGTAATACCTCTGCAATGATATGGTCAATGCCTGCTTGTCTCCCTATCGCTTCTGCTGTTTGCTGATTGTCTCCAGTGATCATAACGACATCCAAGTTCATCTGTTTCAATCGCTTAATTGCCGCCTTTGACGTGTCTTTAATCGTATCTGCGACTGCAAGAAGCCCTGCATATTTACCATTAACGCTTATAAGCATTGCTGTTTTCCCTTGGGATTCGAGCTCCTTCATTTTAGGTAGAATTTTCCCGACATTGATGCGATATCGATCCATTAAACGCCGTGTTCCGACTAATATTTCATTTCCATCAACATGTGCACGAATTCCATAGCCCGGGACTGCCTCAAATTGGGCTGTATCCTGAAGTACAATCCCCCTATCTGTTATGCCTTTAACAATCGCCTCAGCAAGCGGATGCTCTGATTTGCTTTCTGCTGCTCCAATTAGGGAAAGTAACGTTTCTTCCTCCCAATCTGTTATGACATCCGTTAATACAGGTTTTCCATTTGTGACTGTTCCCGTTTTGTCTAATAAAATGGTGTCAATTTTATGCGTCATTTCAAGATGTTCTCCACCTTTAAATAATATCCCATACTCGGCTGCTCTACCTGATCCGGCCATAATAGAAGTCGGAGTAGCTAGCCCAAGTGCACATGGACATGCAATAACCAGTACGGCAATTAACTTCTCTAGACTTTCTGCAAAATCTCCAGGTGCAATAATGAAATACCAGAAAAGGAATGTTACAATTGCAAGCGTCACTACAATAGGAACAAAAATGCCTGAAATATAATCTGCTAATCGTTGAATTGGTGCCTTTGATCCTTGAGCTTCTTCCACTACTTTAATAATTTGCGCAAGGGCTGTCTCTTTCCCAACCTTTGTCGCTTTCATTTTTAAGAATCCATTTTTATTAATGGTAGCACCAATTACGGTGTCTCCCCCTTGTTTATCAACTGGAATACTTTCACCTGTAAGCATAGATTCATCAATCGCTGACTGTCCTTCAATAATTTCGCCATCAACGGGAATTTTTTCTCCCGGTTTTACAAGAAGTATATCCCCTGCTAAAACTTCCTCAAGAGGAATTTCCGTTTGCTCCCCATCTCGAATGACGACAGCAGTCTTTGCCTGAAGCCCCATCAGTTTTTTTATCGCTTCGGAAGATCTTCCCTTTGCCTTCGTTTCAAATAATTTGCCCAGAATAATTAAAGTAATTAGAATGGCACTTGTTTCGAAATATAATCCAACAGGATGACCGAAATGCCCTAATGTCTCAAAAGATAGATAGACACTATAAAAATAAGCAGCTGAGGTTCCTAATGCAACAAGGACATCCATATTAGCGCTCTTATTTTTTAATGCTTTATATGCTCCTATATAAAACTGTTTTCCTACAAAAAATTGAATGGGAGTTGCCAGCGCCATTTGTACCCAAGGATTCATTAATATATCTGGTACGTAGAGAAAGGAAGTAAAGGTAAAGTGACCAACCATTGTCCATAATAAAGGAAGTGATAAAACGATCGAAAAAAGAAATTTCCGTTTTTGTCTTTGGTATTCTGCTTCCTTTTTATTTATGGTCGCTTGCTTTGATTCCTTTTTTGTTGCTCCATAGCCAAGCTTATTAATTTTTCCAATTATCTCATCTGCTGCAATAC
Source organism: Niallia sp. HCP3S3_B10 (assembly GCF_052064465.1). NCBI lineage: Bacteria > Bacillati > Bacillota > Bacilli > Caryophanales > Bacillaceae > Niallia > Niallia sp. HCP3S3_B10. The sequence goes on from NZ_JBQHVO010000007.1 coordinate 61,230, forward strand.
TTGCCGGATTGTACTCAATTGTTGCATTCTCCAATGCCAGATTCACGGTTGAAGTGTTAACACCAGCCATCTTATTTAAGCCTTTTTCAATTCTTGTTGCACAGGCAGCACAAGTCATTCCTGAAATATCTAGTTCCAGTTTTTCAGTTATTATTCCATAGCCCAATCCTTCTACTTTTTCTTTAATTTCATTTGTTGATAGTTCGTCTTCTCTATACGTAACTGTTGCCTTTTCAAGCGCCAAATTGACTGTAGCTTGTTCTACACCTTGCATTTTGTTAAGACCTTTTTCAATACGATTTGCACAAGCTGCACAGGTCATTCCCGTAATCTCAAATGTCTGTTCATTTATTTTACCTTTACTTTTCACTACACTTTGTTCAGCCATATCGCAAAAACTCCTTATACCTATATAGGGTATATTTGATTGAAAATAAAAATGTGCAGACGATCGCACATTTTTTAAATTGCATTACTTTACATCATAGCCTTGCTCGTCAATTGCTTCTTTAATTGTTTCAAGAGCAACTTCATTAGCATTAAATGCTACATCAACTAATCCTTCTTTAAGATTAACTTTAACAGCTGAAACGCCTGCAAGTTCTCCTACACTTCCTTCTACCGCTTTTACACAATGATTACAAGACATTCCTTCCACTTTTAACGTTACATTTTCCATCTGAAAACACTCCTTATTTTTTCATTAATTTTTGAATGGTTGTTAAAACCTCGTCAACTACTTCCATGTCTCCTTCTTGAATACGCTCTACGACACAGTTTTTCAAGTGGCCTTCTAATAAAATCTTTGCAACACTATTTAAAGCAGATTGTGTTGCAGAAATTTGCGTAATAACATCGTCACAATACGTATCTTTTTCTATTAGACCTTTTATCCCCCTAATTTGACCTTCAATACGATTTAATCTGGTCACTAAATTCTGTTTTACTTTATCTGAATGATGACTTCTTCGGTCACTCGTAAGATGGCAACTTTCTAATTCATGCTCATTATTGTCCAATAAAAATCCCCCTTAACGATTTATCGCATATTTATATTATACCCCCGTATGGTATGAATGTAAACTAGATAGATTTGACGATTTTGTGAATGATTTTAATAACCTACTCTTTTCCACTAATATAACCGAAATATGATATATTATTGCTATGAAAAACATTACGCAAATTCCACGTCAATCATTAAGAGCACAAGTATATGACCGATTAAGATCAGCAATTATCCATCTTGAACTAAAGCCTGGTGAGAGAATTAACGATAAAGCATTGGCCGAACAATTTGGTGTTAGCAGAACCCCAGTACGAGAAGCTCTCAAAAAATTGGAGGATGAAGGATTAATTGTAACTTCTCCAGGTTCCGAAACAGTTGTAAGCCTAATTGAAGTAGAACAAGCGATGCACGCCTTTACCGTTGTAGCCTCGCTCCATGGATTGGCTGCTAGATTAGCTCTTACCACTTTAACTCTTGCACATGCCGACCAAATGACGGCAATAAATAATGAATTTGCTGAAGCTTTAAAAGTGGAGGATAAGTATAGAGCAATCCAAATGGATGATCAATTCCATGCAGTAATTATTGAGGCATCACATAATCCCGAAATAATGCTAGCTTTAGATCGCCTTCTTCCGAAAATTCGCCGACTTGAATTACAAAAATTCAATACTTTCGATGGGAAAAAATCAATTAAACAGCATCAGGAAATTATTTCCTGTATATCGAATGATAGCAAGGAGCAGCTCCCAGCATTGATTGAAAATAATTGGCTAAGCCTGGCTGAATATTTAACTGAAAAATAGTTGCTATTTATCTTTCGTTTTTTTCATAATTGGTGGGAATATTGGATATTCCACCGCTCATAATGCAGAATAAAATGAACTAACCATTAGTGGGGTTTTCCTTCATCCTTCACTGATGGTTAGTTGAACCAATCGAACCTTCACGGACGTCTATCTTCTTTCCATTCTCCCAAACCTAAAGTTGATTCTTACTGAAGTTTAAGAGTGGGATAAATCTTTTTCAATAATTGAAGCAATTGACGTTCTTCTTCAGCAGTCAAATTGCTAGTAATTTCTTCATTTAGCCGTTCTAACACTTCTTGTATCTGCGGAAAAATATTTCGTGCTTTAATTGTTGGATATAAATTATTTGAACGCCGATCTTTGTGATCTGTTTGTCTATCAACATACCCGACGTTTTCAAGATGCTTGATTGCTCTAGCGGTTGTTGCTTTATCAAACTTTAATTGAGAGGAAAGTTCATCTTGGTTAATCCCCGGCTTGGCAATAATCATTTTTAAAAAGGCGTGTTGCCCACCATTTCCTAACTCAAATGGCTTCAATTCCCTCGAAAGAAATTTCTGATTCTGCCTATGGATCATCGAAACAATCCTTCCTATTGGCATTTCATTCATATTTTATCCCCCTCGGATAGTTTCATATAAGAAAGTGAAGACTAATTTTACTGATTGTAGCATACAAAATTTTAGTTGCGCGCGCAACTAAATTATTTTAAAATGAAGCAATAATAGTTACATATGCAACTAAATAAACGAGGTGATTATTTGCAACCTTCCGTAAAAGAAATCAACCAAGAAGTTCATCAACGTCGCTGGCTCATTTTTACTGTTTTAAATATATTCACATTTATGGCAACCCTTGATGCGAGTATTGTTAATATTGCACTGCCGACAATTTCTAAACAGCTAGGTCTAGCATTCGCCAGTTCTCAATGGATTGTTATTAGTTATTTACTCACAATCTGTACCGTTATCCTTTTCTTTGGAAAATTAGGGGATATGTTTGGAAAAATTAACGTCTTTAAGTGGGGCTCGATACTATTTATCATTGGTTCATTCCTTTGTGGATTAAGTACTTCTCTATCCTTATTAGTCATTTCACGGATTATCCAAGCATTTGGCGCAGCAATGACAATGGCAAATAGCCAAGGTATTGTAACGGAAATTTTTCCTGTAAAAGAGAGAGGAAAAGCATTAGGTTTAATTGGAACGTTTGTCTCTTTAGGAAGTATTACAGGACCAAGCTTAGGTGGGATCATTATTTCAAGCTTAGGCTGGGAATATATCTTTTGGATAAACATCCCAATCGGTTTTATTGCCATTGCTTTAGCGTGGAAGATATTGCCTAAGGATGTCACCATAACAAAGACAAAGATAGATGTAGCAGGAAGCTTATTATTTAGCTTTGCCATTATTCTTTCTATCGGTGGCTTATTACTTGGGCAACAATATGGCTATTCAAACTGGTATATCATTACTTCCATTATTATAGGAATCCTTACATTTATCAGTTTTATCATCGTAGAATATCGAAAAGAAAGCCCAATGCTAGAGCTTTCTATCTTTAAGAATCCACTTTTTTCTATCAGCATCTTTTGTGCATTTATTGTCTTTATCGCAAATTTTTGTTTTAATATCCTGTCTCCTTTTTACACACAGGATATTCTTGGAATGTCAGCATTGCATTCAGGTTATATCCTTATGCTCTTTCCAATTACCATGGCAATTGTCGCGCCTCTAAGTGGTGCATTATCCGATAGAATAAGTGGTCAGGCTATTACCTTTGCAGGACTTTTAGTAATGATTGTTGCCCAAATCGGTTTAACTTTCCTTCATGAAGGAAGTACGCTCACGAGTCTTGCACTATGGATTATTATGCTTGGCGCCAGCACTGGTCTTTTCCAGTCTCCTAATAATTCACTAATTATGTCGACAGTAGAGCGGAAACAACTAGGAATCGCAGGTAGCATTAATTCACTTGTTCGTAATTTAGGAATGGTCGTCGGAATTTCTGTTGCAACAAGCATATTATTCTCTGTTATGAGCATGAAAGCAGGCTACCGCGTAACTGCCCTTATCCCTGGGAGACCTGATATTTTTCTTAGTGGGATGCATGTCGTATTTCTTGTTTCAAGCAGTCTTTGTTTTGTTGGTTTGCTTCTTACAGGATGGAGATATATGACTTCTCGTAAAGTAGTGGCAAAAAAAGTTAGAAATGCTTCTTGATTTAGTGATTACTTATAAAAACTCCTTGATGGAAGACAATCAAGGAGTTTTTTCTTTAGTTAACTTTTAGAAGCCATCCCGGTATAAATCAAAATAGCATCCCGCAAAAAAGCTGTAGCTCCTACTTGCACTTTGTCATAATAGGAGGTAAATCTTTCATCAGCAACATACATTTCTGCAAGTCCCGCATGTGCCTCCTTCGTGTATTCTGGCCATGTGAAGGAAAGCCATTGCTTGTGCAACCCTGCTGTTTTTTGCCCAGCCTCTCCAGCAGGATTGCCTTCTTTTAAGGCTTCTTGTAAGGTAGAAAATAATGTCTTCTCCACTTCAACCATGCTTCGATAATCATTTTCTGACATATTCATTAATTTAGCATTAGATTGGTCTATCATCTCTTCCCCATACTTTTCTCTTATTTCTTTGCCATACTTCGCCTCGTTATCTTCTATCATTTTCTTTTTAAAGCCCACAAATTTTTCTTGATTAGACATCGTCCCACTCCCTTCTATTGTTTCCATCGTTTTTTCTACATTTGCAATTAACAGATGTAGCTGTTCTTTTTTAGCCAGGAGTTTTTCGTGATGTTCCTTTAATGCTTGTTTGACATCAAAAGTAGGAGAAGCCATCATATTCTTTATAGTCTCTAATGGAACATCTAGCTCACGGTAAAACAGAATTTGCTGTAATTTATCTACCTCATTTTGTCCATAGATACGATATCCTGATGAATTGATTCTCGCCGGCTTGAGAATGCCTATTTCATCATAATATCGCAATGTTCTTGTACTTACTCCTGCTAACTTACCTAATGCATGTACGGTGTATTCCATCTGTTCCCCTCCTGACTCTTTCATCGTAAACGTTGACGCAACGTAAATGTAAATAGTTTTCCTTTATATTTTTTAATTTTCAATAATCTACACTAAGAAAAAAGCAGCTATCGAAAGAACTTCACCTTCCTGATAGCTGCTCTATTTTTCATTTCTTTGAATAGAAATCCTTTCACCTAACGTTTTAAATTTACGGTTGTTACCTCAAATTTATCATAGCGGTGACGGGAAAATGAATATTCAAATGGAATGCCATTATTTAAATAGCCAACATGTTCTACTTCAAGGATAGGGTCATCTAATTCACATGCAAGGTGTTCATGATCTAGCTCTGTGGATTTACATGCTCTAATTTTCCGATGCGATCCAGCAATCGTTAATCCTAATGTTTTCGTAATATGCTCATAAATGGATCCATATAAAACCTCGTCATTTAAACCTGATATAATGGTTGTTGGCATATAAGTAATTTCTAAGACATATGGTTCGTCTTTCACTGATCTCAATCTAATGATATGATACACTGGTGTTTTTATATCAATTGCCAAATGTGCCGCAACCTCTTCTGAGGGAAAATGAACTTCAAATGTAATGATTTTACTCGCTATTTTCTCTCCATCTAATAGCTTGGATAATCCAGTGATTTCATTTGACAAAACATTTACTCTGCTGGCATGTAGAGCAGATTGAACGATAAAGGTACCATGTCCTCTTTTACGATAAAGAAGTCCTTCCATCACAAGTTTATCCAATGCCCTTTTCATTGTCATTCTGCTGCAGGAAAACTCTTTAGATAATGTAATCTCATCAGGTATAGGATGATCCAATGGATAAAAGTTTTCTTTAATTCGACGTTTAACTTCAATTGCTATCGCTTCATACTTATTCATAAACGAGCCACCTTAATTAGAAAAAATAATTCTATACATTTTATTTGCAATATCTTTTAATCTTATAACGAATAGATAATGATATTTTAATTATAAGCATTTGAACTTAAAAGTCTATACTTTAAAAACTTACGCTTGGTATATCTATTTATAGTATAGTACATTTTTTTATAAAGCGCATACTTTTTTAAAAACGCTTTCAATTAAATTCATTCCGAATGATTGAAAAGAAAAAGAGATAGCCATTGTTTTGACTATCTCTTTTCCTTATTCACTTAAATACTCTATCATTATTTCTTAGGAACTTCGCATCCTTCGTCTGTACAAACAGCACCTGCTCCGGTAATGTCTTGAAATTTAGGGGCTGGATGGTCTTCCTGCCATACTTGTTCTAGGACACGCTTAAAAGTTTCAGTTGGTTGGGCTCCAGAAACTGAATATTTTTGATTGATGACAAAGAATGGAACACCTGTCACACCAATTTGTCCAGCTAGCGCTTCATCAATTCTGACATCATTTGCAAAGCTAGTGGCATCTGCTAATACTTTTTGTTGCTCTGCTTCTTCTAGGCCGACTGATTTACCGATTTCCACTAATACCTGATGATCACTTATTAGTTTTCCTTCTGTAAAGTAAGCATGCAATAATTTCTCTGTTAACTCTTTTTCTTTTCCAACCGTTTTCGCATATTTTGTTAAACGATGGGCGTCAAATGTGTTCGTTGGTTTCATGTTATCAAAATCATAGCTTAAACCTGTGCTTTCAGCTTGATTGCCAACATTTTCATTCGCATTCTTTGCTTCCTCGATACTCATTCTATATTTACCAGCAAGCGCCTCATGGATACTTTTTCCAGAGTAAACTTCTGCATTCGGATCTAGTTCAAAGCTCTTAAATTCAACCTCCACTTGGTCTTTGAAAGGAAATTGCTCTAACGCAATCTCTAAACGACGTTTGCCAATATAGCAAAAAGGGCAAACAAAGTCTGACCATACTTCAATTTTCATTTTTCCACCTTCTTTATAATGATGCTATTATCCTAACACAATAGCAAGGATTTTACTTTGATTTTGCTTAAGTCAGCGTCCATTTAAGCCAAATAGAAAAACTCCTATACTAGGAGCTTCTCCTAAAAACAACCTTATTTAAAAAGCTTTACGCGATCCTCTAGAGGCTTAAATTCTTTTTCTCCTGGTTCTGCTGTTGGTTTACCAAATGGCATTTGTGCAACAAGCTTCCATGTAGAAGGAATTTTCCATTCTGCTTGTACCGTCTCATCAATAAGGGGGTTATAATGCTGCAAAGAAGCTCCATAGCCTACTTCTTCCAAAGCAGTCCAAATGACCAATTGATGCATGGCGTTCGTTTGGTTTGCCCAAACTGGAAAGTTCTCTGCGTATAACGCAAACTGCTTTTGTAATCCTTCTACTACTTCTTGATCTTCAAAAAATAAAATCGTTCCATATCCTGCTTTAAAGGAATTTAATTTTTCTTTTGTGGAAGAAAAGTTCTCCACTGGAACAATTTTTTGTAACTCCCTTGCAGTGAGATCCCAAAGTTTATCATGTTGTTCGTTTAATAAAACCACTACTCTTGTACTTTGGGAATTGAAAGAAGATGGTGTATGCAACACAGCTTCATTCACAATTTCTTGGATTTTTTCATCAGATGCTACTTGTTCTTTACTAATGCCATAATAAGAACGACGGTTTTTTATTGCTTCTAAAAATGCAGTCATTTTTTCTCCTCCAGTCGAAAATTTTTTCTTATTTATATTACCCATTTGTCTTATTATTAAAATATTTTTTCTAAAATTCTTCAACCGGATTTTCCCTTATAAGAAAAAAGAGTAAGGCTTCAAAAGCCCTACTCTATGTATACAAATTATCCACGAATTGTTTTTAATGCTGTGCTCCAAGCTACTACTTGATCAAGCATTGCATTCATGTTCTCTAAATGAAGAGAAGATGGTTTAAATGTTGTGAAGTTTTCAAAATCAGTAAATAAAGAAAGCGTTGGATGAACTCGAACGTCAGCAATTTGCAATTCACCTAAAATTCCTCGTAAATGCTCTGCTGCTCGAGCTCCGCCTGTTGAACCATAGCTTACAATTCCAGCTGCTTTATTGTTCCAAGCTTCTCTTGCAGAATCTAAAGCATTTTTTAAAGCACCAGTTATACTGTGATTATATTCTGCAGCAACAAATACGAAGCCATCAAGGCTAGCTAGCTTTTCATTCCAAGCTGCAACATTTTCTTGGCCTTCTGCTGCACCTAAAAAAGGTAAATTAAAATCTGCAATATCAACGATTTCGTATTCAGCATCTCCACGCTTGTCAGCAATTTCTTTCACCCATGCTCCAACTTGTGGACTCACTCTTCCTTGACGTGTACTACCTAAGATAATTCCAATTTTCATCCTTTTAACCTCCGTATTTTTTGAAAATTTGTATTACTTTTTTATCCTAATACTGAGATTATTTAATTGCAAATAATATGACTTACTTATCATTAAAAAGTTATCAAAAGTAACTAACTTACGTTTTTCGTTATTTAAATAGTTGCTTCCTAACACATTTCCTTCACTATTTCCCCTAAACTTGTAATGCCTTTAATGATATTCTCTTCTGACATATACGAATAATTAATTCGGCAATGGTTTTTTTCTTGCATGTTAGGGAAAAAGCTTTCACCTGGCACGTAAGCTACTTTTGCGATTGGCAAACTACGTTCCTGCATAAGAATTTTTGTATCAATATGTTGTGGAAAAGTGAGCCATGTAAACAAACCGCCTTGCGGATATGTATAGGTAACACTTTTCGGAAAAGCTTCCTGTAGCGTTTGAAACATCAATTCTTTCTTATGTTTATACGTTTCTTTGATATGTGCGATATGCTCATCCAAATCATACATATCCATAAATCGATTCACTGCATACATATTTAAAGTAGAATTTTGCGTATCGGAAGCCATCTTTAATAAGCTTAGTTTCTCAGCTAATGCACGATCTGCAATTAACCAGCCAAGACGTAATCCTGGACTAAGAATTTTCGAAAAGCTTCCAATATGAATAACTCTTCCCTCTGTGTCAAAACTTTTAATAGATGGCATATCTTCTCCTTCGTATCGTATTTCACGATACGGACTATCTTCTACAATGACGACATTATATTTATTTGCTAAGTCTACTAAAGCCTTTCTTCTCTCTAAGCTCATCGTCACTCCTGTAGGATTCTGAAATTCAGGAACCGTATAGATAAGCTTCGCATTAGGATGCTTTTGTAATACAGCCTCAAGTTCGTCCATTCTCATACCATTTTCATCCATTGATACACCTATGTATTCTGGTTCATATGGATTAAATGCAGCAAGCGCACCTAAAAAAGTTGGATTCTCCGTTATAATAATATCTCCATAATCAATAAAAGCCTTGGCTGCAAGATCTAATCCTTGCTGTCCGCCCTGAATAATAAAAAGATTATCAACATCACAGCTTATGCCAATTTTCTTCACTCGGTTCACAAGCTTTTCCCTTAATGCCATTAATCCTTCTGTTCCTGTATATTGCAGCGCCAATTTTCCCTCTTCTAGTAGTACCTGATCGTATACTTTTCTTAATTTTTCAATTGGAAAAATCTCTGGATCTGGATATCCACCTCCAAATGAAATAATAGATGGATCTGCACCTAGTTTTAATAGTTCTCTGATGGCCGATGGTTTTACTCGTTCTATTCGATTGGCAAATTTGAACTTCATCATGCTTTTTCCTCCTTATATCTGCAACTCTGAATTTTCAGTATATTCATTATAGATTAACTATCGCTCTTGGGTATATAGATTTTATTATTTTGGGATGGATACTTGTTTTAATACTTACCAAAAGCACGGAAAGGAAGCAACAGAAATATTTTGACGATTCAACAAACAGTAAACCAGTAAATGTCAAATTGATATCTAACATTTACTGGGAAGTACAAAAAGAGGTGGCTTTTAAATGAAATCGAATTAAATGGTTGTAGGAATTTCCCTTTTTATAAGCTTTTCCATATCAACTGTTTTCACTAACTTTCCATTTGGATTATCTGCCTCTTCTTCTTTTGTTATTACAAAACCTACTTTTTCGTATAAACTTATATTCTTTGCTACATTTGCTCTCACTTTACATTCCATTTTTTGCTTTCCATTTAATAATGCATATTCTTCCATCCAAGCTAACATCGCTTGCGCAATCCCTTTCCCTCTTGCTGAAGGAGTAACGGAAAGTCTCGAAAAATAAAGAGAATCTTCTTTTAGCTGTAAACGGGAGGAACCAAGAGGGATAGCATTTAATCGATAAAGAATTGCTTGCTCTGTTCCATTTTTGAGTGCATCTATTAATTTGTCTATTGGTTCATTCAGTGCACTTGAGGGCACCTCCATATATCGATAATCTTCAAACGCCTCTAGCATTAGCCTATGGACAAGAGGAGCCTCATCCTCTGTCACAAGATTAATTTGCTGTTTTCTCTCATTCTTTCTCCCTATTAAAATATCAGTTAATTGATCGATACTCTCCACAATATAGGTTGCATTTGCCTTGTGTAGCTCTTCATATGAGCCATAGCCATATGTAACTCCTATCGAATCAATACCTACATTTTTTGCTCCAATGATATCATGCTCCCTATCCCCTATCATCACAAAGTCACTCAGCTGATAAGACGGATATAAATCTACTATGTATTGAATAATTTCTGTTTTTGAAGTTCTAGTCCCATCGAGATTACTGCCAATGATTTGCGTAAAATATTGCTCGATTTGAAAATATTTCAAAATCGTCTCCGCAAAAATAGTTGGTTTGGAAGTGGCAACAATTAAAATGCAACCTTCTTTTTGTAATAAGTCGAGTAACATCGATATACTTGGATATAATTCATTTTCAAACATTCCGCTTTGCGAAAATCGCTTTCTATATAGTGCTATGGCCTGATTCGTTATTTCCTCGTTGTAACCATAGTATTTTGGAAAAGATTCTTGTAGTGGCGGACCAATAAACCTTTCTAATTTATCTAAATCAGGTTCTTCTTTCCCAAGCTTTTGCAATGCATATTGAACAGATTTCGTGATTCCTTCTTTAGGATCTGAAATTGTTCCATCTAAATCAAATAATATGAGTTCGTACTTACACATGCCCCCACCCCTTTTATAAATAAATAAATCTTAATCTTCAGTCACTTATCCTTTTGCCCATTATAACGAATTGGGCATTTTGCCACAATAAGCAATTATGGAACAAATCAAAACATAATCATTAACTATGAAATAAATCCACCTTAACCACTTGGAATAGTCAACTTGTTAAGTTATAATGACATTATCAATACTTCTTTGATATCTTCGAAAAATGAAATAGATTAAATTAGGGGGAATTACAATGGTTTATTACGATAAAACGAAATCCATTAAAAATATTCTCATTCAAAAGATTGTTTGTAATAGCGGCTTATCCTCTGAAATGTTGGAGCATTTATCCATAGCAGAGTTAAATGAGAAACTTAATAAAGACTTCCCTTATACCCACCCTCATAATGGATCCGGTTCTCTAAAGTGGAAAAATATTCGCTAGCCCTTTGTCGGACCCTTTTTTCATTATTACCCGTTATACAAATCGAGGCTGGGACATAAGCATTTCAGCTAATAATATAGACAAACTTTCATATGGTTAATACACATGAAAATTCGTGTTTAGCAGTTGGGAAAAAAGTTTAAAAACGAAGGGGATTGAGCTGAAGGCACTCGACTCCTGCGGGAAATAGAGGAAAGGCTGAGACCCCGCAGCGCATGCGAGGAGGGCACTGAAAAAGTCTAGTTCTCCAAATTAAATGAGGTTTTATTTATTTGAAAGCAAATAATAAGTTGGTTTGGAGAGGTGTCCGCTCGACTCCTACGGGAGATGCGAGAAAGTCCGAGACCCTGCAGGAGCGTAGCGACGAAGCGGCTCGGCGCTCGCCCCGGTGAGTCGTGCGGTAAGCCTCGGAAAACAAAAGCCTACACTAAGTTAGAATGGTTTGGTAACTACCGATTCACCAGGTAATCACTTTTTCAGTGGCCTCAAGTGCAGTGTCTGTAGCGCAATGGAACGACTTATTTTTACACTTGACTATATTTAAAACATAGCTAATCATCATGAGAAATTAGCTTTATTTAAGAGTTAACTTAGAGATTGTTCGTCTTTAAAAATTAGTTATTTAGTTTTGTCCCAGCCTTTTCCTAAACTTTCAACTCTCAGTTATCCAATTAGAGGATAATCGAAAAATTCTTCTTATCTTTCGGCTTCTGCTTATTTCCCCCAATATCTGAGACTTACTTTTATTAGAAAATCTACTATAATGGAATTAGAAAAAAGGGAGAGGTGCTTAATTGGAATATATAAAGAGGCAATTTTTAGAAGGGAAAGAAAAATTACATGTATTATTTTTTTATATCGATAGGAAAAACTATATGGAGGAAGTAATTCAGTTTATCCATACTGGGATTGATGCAGGTGATTATATTATTCTAGTTGAGAATGAACGGAATTTCAAAAGGATTTATGAGAAATTAACATTTATCCTTACTTCTGAACAAATGAAACAGCTACATTATGTTAATAGTTTAGATTTTTATTTTTCAAGCGGCGGGTATCATCCTCCAGCAATCACAGAATATTTCAATAAAACCGTTCAGCCATATGTAGATAATAATATATCTTTTCGATCATGGGCACATGTTGAATGGGCAACGATGGAGGAGCCTTTCCACTTAATAGGCGAATTAGAAAAAATTATTGATCAAGCAGTCAATCAGATTTCCTTTCCACTAGTCTGTGCGTATGGACAACTAAAAATGCCAAATTTTTTATCAACACTTTTATTGGAAACCCATCCTTACATATTGAAAAAAGATACACTTATATCATCTAAAAAGTACATAATAAATGCACCTTTTAATACAAATAATGATAGGGAGTAAATCCTATCTTAGCTTTGCGGGGGAGATAGCGAATAGCTATTCATCATTGATCGCTAATTCCCTGTTGCAGCAACTATCACCTCTACCTATTCTTGGTTATTAACCGTAATGAAACTATTTCCATCTAGTTATATGTTAAGCGTATTTTTTATAGGTTTCGCCTATGTAATCTCCCGCACCAATCCACTCAAGTTTTTAGTACTTCTTTTTCTTTATAATTCCTAAGTCATCCACTAATAAGAAAGAGTATTTTTTTGGATAATTCCTCCAACAAATCCTTTACTCTACTAATATACTAAAATATTTTATTGACAATTACTTTTTTAATATGGTAAATTCTATTCATTGGTTTATCACTATAATATATTATCGAACTAAAGGATTTTTGGTGAGAGCCTGTTTTTTAATAGATTTATCTTAAAAAATACAAACTTCAATTCATAAAGGTGGCTTTATACAACATGAAACGTTTAGCAATTAATTTACTTATTTTAGCGTCTGTATTCTTCATTTTTACAGCTTGTTCAAATAATTCATCTGATAAAAAGGAAGATACTTTAGTAATTGGAATTGATGACAAATTCGCTCCAATGGGATTTAGAGATGAAGATAATGAAATCGTTGGTTTCGATATAGATTATGCGAAAGCAGCTGCTGAAAAAATGGATATGTCAGTAGAATTCCAACCAATCGATTGGAAAACAAAGGAATCCGAATTAAGTAGCGGTCGAATTGACCTAATTTGGAATGGATATACTATAACGGATGAACGGAAAGAAAAAGTACTTTTCACAAAGCCTTATTTAAAAAATGCACAAGTAGTCGTAACATTAACTGATTCAAACATAACAAAATTAGATGATTTAGAAGGAAAAGTTGTTGGGCTACAATCTCTTTCTTCTGCATCTGATGCATTAGATAGCAATCCGATTAAATCAAAAATTAAAGAAGTTACCGAGTTTTCCGATAACGTTTTAGCATTAAGTGATTTAAAATCTGGTCGTTTGGATGCAGTCGTTATTGATGAAATTGTTATTGATTATTATATGACAAAAGAGCAAGATACCTTTAAAGTGCTTGAAGAGTCCCTTGCTCCAGAAGAATATGGAATTGGTGTTAAAAAAGGCAATGAAGCTTTATTAGAAAAACTTCAAAAAGCACTTGATGAAATGAATGAAGATGGAACAGCCGCTAAAGTTTCGGAAAAATGGTTTGGAGAAAATAAAGTATTAAAGTAAACTCGCAAATGAATCGTAAACAAAACAGGATTTCTTTACGAAACCCTGTTTTGTTTTGTTGGAGGAAGAGAAATGTCGTTTGATTATATTATGTCGATACTAAAACCAATGTTAGAAGGAGCACAAGCAACCGTTCTTTTATTTATTATTGCTATTGTAGTATCCATTCCACTAGGTTTTCTTTTAACTCTTGCTATAAAATCTAGTATCAAACCAATTGCTTGGCTGGCAAGTTGTTATGTTTACATCATGCGTGGAACCCCTTTATTACTGCAATTATTATTTATTTGCTTTGGATTACCCATGATTCCAGGAATCGGAGAATACTTGGTGTTAGATCGTTTTGTAGCTGCCTCTCTAGGCTTTATTTTGAATTATGCAGCCTATTTTGCGGAAATTTTCCGTGGAGGTCTACTTGCTATCGATAAAGGTCAGTTTGAAGCTTCTCAAGTTCTCGGTTTAAATAAATGGCAAACAACAACACGTGTTGTGCTGCCACAAATGTTTCGCATTGCCCTTCCTGCTGTTGCAAATGAGTCGGTTACATTGGTGAAAGATACAGCCTTGCTCTATGCTGTTGCTGTCCCAGAATTACTTCACTTTGCGCAAACTGCTGTAAACCGTGATTTTACGATTATTCCATTTTTCATCGCAGGGATTATTTATTTAATCATGACTCTACTATTAACAGCATTATTTAAATGGCTGGAGCGTAGATTTAAATTTGAATAAGAAGGACGGATTTTTATGGCAATCATCGAAATAGAGAATATTAAAAAATCATACGACAAGGTCGATGTATTAAAGCAAATTACCTTTGAAGTCAATAACAATGATGTCGTTGCGGTTATTGGTCCATCTGGTTCTGGAAAAAGTACGATGCTCCGTTGTCTTGTCGATTTAGAAAAAATAGATGGAGGAAATATTCGAATTTGTGGGGAAGATTTAGTAAAAGACGGACTCTATTCCCCACCCCAAAAAATAAAACAGATTACATCAAAGATGGGAATGGTTTTTCAGCATTTCAATCTATTTCCCCACCTTACAGTAAAAGAAAATATTGAACTTGCACCGAAATTAGTTAAGAAAGAAACAGCCGCTGTCATTCATGAAAGAAGCATGAAAATACTGGAGAAAATCGGCCTTACCAGTTTTTCCAATGCATACCCTGCCAAACTATCTGGCGGCCAAAAGCAGCGTGTTGCCATCGCCCGTGCTTTAATGATGGAACCAGAAATATTGTTGTTTGATGAACCAACATCCGCTTTAGACCCCGAACTGACTGGTGAAGTTTTAGAAGTAATGAAAGACTTAGCAGAAGAAAAAATGACAATGATAGTCGTTACCCATGAAATGGGCTTCGCCAAGGAAGTAGCCAACAACGTTATCTTTATGGACAATGGAGTAATCGAAGAGTCAGGACCACCAAATAAGATCTTTACAAACCCCCAATCCGTGCGTACACAGGCTTTTTTGAGTCGGAATTTGAAGTAAGTGTAAAGTCGGAGGTTGGGACAAAACTAAATAACTAATCTTTAAAGACGAACAATCTTTAATTTAGCTCTTAAATAAAGCTACTTTATCTATGTTTCTAAATAGAGTTAAGTGTAAAAACTAAGTCGTTCCATTGCGCTACAGATGCACGATGCGCCGGGGAGGAAGCTAAGCCTTCCCTCTATTTCCCGCAGGAGTCGAGCGTCCTCCGCTCCATTACACTTCGTTTTTTAAACCTTTTCTAAAATAACAACCACGAACTTTTAAGTAATTTAATTACATTTTAGTTCGTGTTTGTTGTTGGTTGAAATACTTATGTCCCAGCCTCTTAAATAAGAATGAAGGACTACTTTCTTCTCAAACGAATGACATTCCAAGACATTTTTGGCAGTACAAGTACTAATTTGCCATTTTCCATATAAGATTTCTTAGAGGCAATAGGTTTTACTGCCTCATGTTGAAGGGTGTTAATTGCCTTTGGGTCATCGTTTGCAAGGACAATATGCTCCTCAATGGAATATCCCTCAAATGACCGAATATCCACATCGACATTTAATTGATTGTCTAAGCTTCTATTAACAGCAAAAATAACAAGTTCCTCTTTCTCCTCATTATAGACAATGGATTGATCTAAGTATGGTACATCTGTAAAATCCTTTGAATCATATTTTGGTGAATCCACTATCGCCTGAATGGCCGTCCCTCGACCATATACAGATGTATAATAGTATGGATAGAAAATAGTCTGTTTCCAAGATCCCCCACCTGTTTCCGTCATTATTGGAGCAATAACATTTACTAGTTGAGCAAGGCAAGCAATTTTCACTCGATCTGAATGATTAATTAAAGAGTTCAATAAACTTCCTACAAGCAATGCATCTTCAAAATTATAAACGTCCTCTAACAGTGGTGGCGCTACACTCCAAGGCTCTATTTGTTTATCTTGAGCATTAGAGTGGAACCAAACATTCCATTCATCAAAGCTTAAATGAAGTTTTTTCTTGCTTCTCTTCTTCGCCTTAATATAATCACAGGTTGCGATAACCGTTTTTATAAAATCATCCATATCTAATGATTTTGCGAGGAAATTGGCTGTATCATTATCTCGGTTACCATAATAGGTATGAAGTGATACATAATCAACGTAATCATATGTCTGATCCAATGAGGTTGCTTCCCACTCAGGAAATGTTGGCATCGCTGTATTGGAACTTCCGCAACTGACAAGCTCGATTCGTGGATCCACAATTTTCATTGCCTTTGCTGTTTCTGCAGCTAGTCTTCCATATTCATAAGCTGTTTTATGTCCAATTTGCCATGGTCCATCCATTTCATTCCCTAAGCACCAAACTTTAATATTATGCGGGTCTTCATAGCCATGTTGTTTTCTTAAATCACTCCAATAGGTACCTCCTGGGAGATTGCAATATTCCAAAAGGTTACGGGCTGCATCAATTCCACGTGTTCCAAGGTTTACAGCCATCATTACTTCAGAATTCACTTGTTTTGCCCATTCAAAAAATTCATTTGTTCCTACTTCATTTGTTTCGATGGAATTCCATGCTAGTTCCAATTTCTTTGGTCGTTTCTCTTTTGGCCCTACCCCATCTTCCCAATTGTAAGCAGACACCATATTTCCTCCAGGATAACGAACGATCGGAACTTGTAATTGTTTCACTAACTCCATTACATCTTGACGGAATCCATTTTTATCCGCCAAAGGATGCCCTGGATCATAAATACCTCCATAAACCGCACGACCTAAATGCTCTATAAAGGAACCATAAATACGGGAATCAATTTCTGCTATTTTAAAAGATTTATCGATGATCAATTTTGCAGTTTTGAAATTTTCAGGCATTCTTCTCTCATTCCTTTTCGATTGGATTCAAACTACTGTACTTTTTCATCAAAAATTTACTCATTCGATTACCAAGCTATTAGTGACTCTCCATAGATAAATACGGCTGTTAATGAACACTATAAGGGCGACTCCTATTAGAGCTAATGGAATTAACATTTGACAAAAGTAAATGATCAAATAGTCTATTACTACCATCATGATGCTCATTGGTAAATTTTTTATAGCTAAAAAGAGAGAGAGTCTTAATAATTCTAAAACCGCCCCATCATAACTTACTAAAACTGGAAATATTATTACAAAGAACAAAGCAAACAGAAAAACTAGAAAAATATAAAAATAGTAAATACTCCATGATGTATTTGCAGCAATTTCAAAATAAAAATTTCGGGAAGATAGCAACAACATTTCAAAACCGACAACAATAATACCAGCCATCATATTTCTTATAAAATTTCGCTTAAATGATTGGTAAAATTCCGTGAAGATAGTCATTTCTTTCCCATTAATCAAATGAAACATACATTGATGGAGCGCAACAGTGGATGGACCGATTGTAATTACTGGAAGACTAAATAATAACCACAAGAAATTTAAAACAATTATATAATAAAGTTTTCCCATCCGTTCCCAAAATGGAGAATCATATCTTATTTTCATCGTTTCCCGACCTCCTTATCATCATCTATTTCAGTGCCTTTATCCTTTTACTGCGCCTGCTGTCATACCTTCGACAAAGTACTTATTAAATATCAAGTACAGAATAAATAAAGGGAGAATGGAGAAGATCGATCCAGCCACAAGGACATCATAATTGTTTCCATAAGGAGTTAATAACGTATTTAACCCGATAGGTAATGTGAATTTTTCTGCTGATCGTAAAACAATCAATGGCCACAGCATACTATTCCATGCCCCCATTGAACTTAGAATAGCCATAGCGGAGAATGCAGGTTTAGAAATAGGCATAACTATTCTCACGCAAATTCCATACTCACTACTGCCATCAATTCTTCCTGCATCCAACAATTCCTTTGGTATGCCTGAAAGATATTGCCTAAAGAAAAAAATGGTAGATGCATGTACTAAACCTGGAAGGATAACCCCCGCATAGGTATCTATTAGTCCAAAACTAATCATTTGTTTATATAATGGCAACATCAATATTTCAAACGGAACCATCATTGTCGCAATAACTAGGAAAAACAATAAATTTTTAAACTTAAAATGGTACATAGCAAAGCCGTATGCAACAAAATAACAGATAATTAACGTCAAAATAACGGAAACAATGGTAATAATCAAACTATTTTTATACCAATCTAGGTAGCCAGTGCTTCCATCAAAAAGATAACTATAATTGACTAATGACCAATTTTCAAAATCTAAGTTTAGATTTAAGCCGTTTCTTATTAACATTTGACCTGGACGAAAAGATGCAAATAATCCTGAGATAAATGGGACAGCCACACTAGCACACAAAATGATAAAAAAGCCATTAATAAAAGTTTTCACTAAATGATTTTTACCACCATTATTTCCTTTTGTAATATCTAATGAGGAGTTTGATAAAGATTTATTATTTGGATTAGTATTATTCTTGCTCATCCTATTTGTCCTCCTTTTTAAACATGCCGCTTGAAAGCAAGTAGACCATGCTAATGGATAACGCAACAATCAATAATACTAAGCCAACAGCAGAGGCATATCCTAAATCATTCTTTTCAATTCCTCTTCTATACAAATAACCAACAATCGTTAAACCAATATTTTTTGGAGAATTATTGCTTCCATATATCATAAAGCTTTCAAGAAACATTGCTAATCCTGCATATATACTGATGGTTGTAACATAGATTCTTGTTGGTTTAAGTAAGGGCAAAGTAATATGCCAAAATCTTTGCCATGCACTAGCACCATCAACTTTAGCCGATTCATAAAGCACTTCATCAATAGAGCTTAAGCCAGCCTCAAAATACAAAGTGTTTACTCCAGTCCATCTCCATGTTGCTAATAAAAGTAATGCAAACATTCCTGTTCCCCAATTTTTCAGCCACTGCTTTGATTCAAGGCCAAAAAATTGCAGAATTTGATTCATCAGACCAGAATCCATTTCACTAAACATATATCGAAATAAAATACCTGCAACTACTACGGAAACCAATGCTGGCAAATAAATAATCGATTTATAGATTCTTTTACCAACAACACTTTTCGAATTCAATAAAAATGCACAGAGCATTGGAATAGGAATTAATATAATTAACGTAAATATCGTGTAGATGACACTATTTCTAACGGCGATATGAAAGACCTTATCACCTAACAGTTTTTCATAATTCGCAAGACCAATATATTCACTGTATCCGTTTCCAATATTATGAAAACTCATATTTATGGTCGAATACATTGGATATATCCAGAAGAATGACAAGCTAACAATAAACGGTAAAATAAACACATAAGGAGCAATTTTCTGAGAGAATAAAAAAGCTTGGATCTTCTTCAATTCGTTCCTCTCCTTTTCTATCAAGGTCTTTAAGATTGCCTTTATGAGGCAATCTTAAAGACTAAACTTATTCTTGTTCAAAATCTACCTCTGCCTGCGCATCTTCAAGAGCTTGCTTTACATCTGCACCGTTCTCTAGAACTTCATTTAAGGTAGTTAAGTTAAACACCTCATTGATAGTAGTAGTAATTGGCACTGTTTTAATTAAATTTACTTCATCCTGAATTTCTAATAATGTATCAAATGGATTATTAACAAAATATTTAACATATTCGTTCTCTTGATTATGAGTAATGTCTTGATTTGTCCACACCTTTGTATTAACAGGATCAAAACCAAGGATATTCCAAATTTGTTCCCCGCCTTCTTCTGTCAGTTTAGCCCAGGCCATAAATTCAGCTGCTAGCTCTGCATTTTCAGAGTCTTTATATACTACTGTTCCTGTACCCCCTGCACCATTCGAACGTTTTTGTCCTTCTTCAAACACAGGAGCTGGTGCAATAGCAAATTTACCAGACATCTCTGGCATATAATCTGTAAATCGAGACATATACCAAATCGCTTTAGGAAAAGCAGCTACTTCACCTTTTGCAACAGTAGCATAACCTTGCTCTGTATCAATTTGGCCTCCTGGAGTTACTTCTGCAATACCACTTTCCAACCACCCTTGTTGCATTGTTAGCATATTATTTAAAGAATCTAATTTCACATTTGCATTTTCAGGATCTTCTACCCAAGATTCTCCATGTTCAGACATAGTTAATGTTAGCCAGTCAGCACCACCAGTATCAACAGAGGTCATATAAACTTCTCCGTTTGAAGCCTCTTTTAATTTTTCACCCGCTGCTGTGAAGTCATCCCATGTTTTAATTTGAGTATAATCAATACCGTATTTTTCTAAGATTTCCGTATTATAATACATCACCGTAGCCCCAACATGTGTTGGTACCCCATAATAGTTACCATCTTTTTCATAAGCATCTAATCGGGATGTTACTAAATCTGCTTTATATGGCTCTACATAACTGTTTAATGCCAACCACGGTACTTCTCCGTCTAAATAGTTAGGAAATTGGCCAATTTCCACATCTGCTAAATCAGGAATTCCTTCCCCTGATTGAACTGCTAAAGTTAGCTTTGTATGCATATCTGCATACGGATATACGGTAAACTTAATTTGAATTTGCTTATCCGGATTCGCTTCATTCCATTTATTCAACATTTCACTATAAAACTTTTGATGTAAATCAACAAACAGCCACATGTCCATTTTCGCCCCATCTTCTGGACCTACTGTAGTGACCTCAGACTCTACCTCTTCTGTGTTTTCTCCATTTCCACTAGAGGAATTCGAACATCCAACAACTAAAATTGCCATCAAAAGAATAACAAAATAGGAAAATACATTTTTGGGTAACCTCATAAAATTTGCCCCCATTCGATTTTTTACGTACTAGAAATTCAAGTATTTACAAGTACTTTATATGGATTAACATGATCACCCCCTGTAATTAAAACGCTTTCATCATTAGGTATATTACCATTCACGAATTTTTATGTGCAATTTCATATACGTACTTTTTTATTTTTTTCAAAAAATTGTACGTATATAATAAACATTTTTGTTAATTGAATATTTTTACATAACTTACTTGCATTTTCTACTATCACAAATAAAATATGTGTATTCCTAAAATATCTTGGCAATACAATCAATTTATGTAGGCAAGATTAATTGTTTTATTCATCATATCTACGGAGAATTTGACCACACATCTTTTGTTTTTTTAATGGGAAAAAAGGTGCTGCTGTATAAACTACTTGGAGTCACTTTTACACAAATTCAACATTACATGAGTAATTTTTCATATTTAGTAGAAAATACATCTGTAGAAGTTATTACAAAAAGGAGTGTTCACATTGAAAAAGAAAAATGCAGATCAACATACAGAAGTTGCCGGACGTGTTTTTGATCCAAGTGATTATGAAAAAAAGGACCAACTTTCATCTGGCCTGGCTACAACTCATGAACAAGCAACAGATACATATACAGAAGGGGAAATTGGTGCAGTAATTGATGATGTCGATGGGGAAGATATTCAAATTGGGAAAAAAACAAAGAAGTAACAGAACTAGCTAGACCTTGATGAATTCTTAAGATACTAAAATAGGGACTATTTCCTAAGTAAAGGAAGTAGTCCCTATTTAATTCTATTTTTTAGTTAATCAATTAGGAAAAAGCAAAACTAAATTTTCCGCTTTTACTCAGGAATATATGGTAACTCCAGGGTTTTCGGAAGATTGATAACATGTGTCTCTACATAAGATTTTAATCCTTCTTCCCCATACTCTCTTCCAACACCAGACTGCTTCACCCCACCAAATGGGAACTGAACATCCAAACCTTGAACAGCCGCTGTATTAATCATCGTTGTCCCAGCTTCAATTCTGCGCGCTACTTTCACGGCATGCTCTTCCTCCCCCCAAACAGAGCTTGTTAAACCGTATATACTTTCATTGTGTAATTCGATTACTTGCTCTTCGTCATCAAATGGCAAGATTGGTACAGTTGGTCCAAATTGTTCTTCCACTACAATCGGGTCATGATAATCTGCTCCTAGTACTACAGTTGGCTGGAGAAAATATCCGTTGTCCATTAGCTCTGGATTTAGTATTTTCCCTAATGGAATCACTTTTGCGCCTTTACTTTTAGCATCCTCTACAAGGCTACGTACGTATTTCACCTGGTTTTTATTATTTACAGGTCCGACTGTCACATCTGGATCAAAAGGATCTCCAACTCTTATCCATTTATTTGCTGCTTCGATATATTTTTCTACAAAGGCATCATAGATGGAGCGATGCACATAAATGCGTTTGGCAATCATACAAATTTGACCTGCTGTTAAAAAGTTGGAAATAACCATTCTTCTCATCGCTTTTTCATCGTTAACATCAAAATCTTCTAAGACGATGGCAGCATCATTTCCTCCTAGCTCCAAGGTCATCTTTTTGATTGTTTCTGATGCAGCTTTCATAATACTTTTGGCAGTTTTTGTTCCACCGGTAAAGGCGATTTTTGCAACTTTCGGATTAGATGTTAACTCAATCCCCACTTCTGCATCCCCATGCACAAGATTGAGAACACCAGGGGGAAATTCATTTGCAATGATTTCAACCACTTTGCTAACAGCTAATGGAGCAAAGGGACTTGGTTTAACAACCATAGTATTTCCCGTCAATAATGCTGGAGCAATTTTTATGGTGGATAAAGAAATAGGATAATTCCATGGGGAGATGGCAGAAACAACTCCTACTGGATCAAATGTAATAATGGTTCTTCCATTTTCATGTTCTTTTTCCTGTGGGCTAACGACTTTCTTCACATTTTTGCAAGCAAATTCCATCCACATGAGAGAGATGGCGATCTCTCCCTTAGAATCATATAAAAGCCTTCCCATGTTCTCTTGATAATAAGGCAGCTATTTCAGGCGTTGCATCCTTTATTTTTTGGATAGCCCGCTCCATTCTTTCAATTCGATCCTCTACTTTCGTCCATGCCCATTTTTTTAAAGCATTATATGCTGCATCTATCGCTTGTACCGTTTCCTCTTTCGTATTAAGTGGAGCATATCCTACAATCTCATCAGGATGGGTAGGATTTTCACGAGGAGCTTGTTTTTCCGTTGGTACTTTCTCTCCATTGATAATAGCATGTATTGTTATTGGTTCATTTGGCAAAATCTGAATCCTCCTTTTCGATTCTTCCTTAACATAATTAGTATGAATTAGGTTGATACAGTATATACGGTGAGTATAATGAAATTAGACAATTCTTCCTAATCCATTTAGAATAGAGAAACGCATTTACAAATTATTTCACTAATATCTTTATTATTATTCCTCTTTGATATAGTAGGAAAACACAATTTGTTTTGTAATTTTGATCTAGACCTACCAAACTTTTAGTTCTGGAAAAAAGTGTATACAGTTTAATCAGTACTAAGGGTCTTAGTGAAGAAACCGAAGTTAGAAATAACCCACAAACTCTTTTCCCACCAAAATCCAACTAAAAAAAGCATAAAATTACCAACAGAAAATTTATGCTTAACATTGTATAGTGTGACGTAAACCATAACTTTTCCATTTAATTATGCATAAACTTTCCAGCCTTAGAGACATTTGACTTTATGGCCTTTTTTAGTCAGCTTTTCTATTTCCATTTCTTTAATTTATTTCATAAAATGGAATTAATAAAACAAATAAATATGTTTTAGGAATGTTTATTCTTTATTTTTTTATCCTAGGAAATTTTATAGTTTATTCTCATCCTACTCAAATATCATTTTTAGAATAAACTTTGATTCTTAACGAGT
Source organism: Niallia sp. HCP3S3_B10 (assembly GCF_052064465.1). NCBI lineage: Bacteria > Bacillati > Bacillota > Bacilli > Caryophanales > Bacillaceae > Niallia > Niallia sp. HCP3S3_B10. The sequence continues at coordinate 85,457 of NZ_JBQHVO010000007.1, forward strand.
CTTCTTAAACTTATTGCATCGTTAAAAAGCCCTGTAACATAAACACTAGGATTTGGAAAATTGATACATATCTATACAAAGAAATTGCTTCTGCCTGTCATTCCCTATTTTAATTAAAAACTAAACACCCTCAATTTTAAATAGTATACGCATAATACGTTTATTGACCTTTCTTGAATATGTAAAAATATTTTGGAATACTATTTTAGATGTATTAAGTTATTTTTTATTTCTTCACAGTTTCTGCACGAATTCTCCAAAATAATAAAGTATTATGAACCTACTTGATTGGAATATAGGTGAATGGGAATGAAAAAACTTTCAGTAAAACTCGGGATTTTATTTTTTATCATTATATTTGGTTTAATCACCTTCATGTTTTTCTTTCTGCATAACGAAATAGCTGAGTCGAGAATAGAAGATGAACTTCGAAATCTTCAATCAAGAGGGAATTCCCATAAAATGATTCTTGAAAAAAATTTCAATGATGAAATGATTGATCATGTCGTTTTAATGGAATCTGAATCAAATACGGATGTTGTGATAACCAATGAAGAAGGAAAAATACTTGATTCTTCGGCATCATTTATCAATTTTAAGAAGTATTTAGATACCCCCCTATCTTCCATTTCAAATGATGGTCAGATTGTAGAGGAAAAATGGGATCAAGAACCCTATATTGCTACAGTAAGTCCTATTCATATTGATAATAGAGTCGCTGGGTACGTCTACATGTTTCAAGACACAGCATCTGTTCGTTCCTTAATTCAAAAGTTGAATGAACACTTTCTTATAGCCGGATGGATTTCTGTAATATTTACGATTATTATTATTATCTTTCTTTCAAAAGGAATTACAAAACCGCTAATTAAAATGAAAGAAGCAACGGCACAGATTAGCAAGGGGAATTTTTCTGTTTCACTTCCAAAAACTTCTGAGGATGAATTAGGTGATTTGGCAAAATCAATTGAACTTTTAGCTACAGATTTGAACTATTTAAAACAAGAACGAAATGAATTTCTTGCTAGTATTTCCCATGAACTTCGAACACCTTTAACATATATAAAAGGCTATGCTGACATTGTAAAAAAGAGAAACTTTTCTAAAGAAGAACGTGAAAAATATTTGACGATTATTGTGGAAGAAACCAATCGATTATCTGATTTAATAAAAGAGCTGTTTGAACTAGCAAAGCTTGATCAAAATTCTTTTAAGATTGAAAAAGAGTTAATGGACTTAAATGTGTTTTTTACTAAAATAGAACAAAAATTCTCTCCTATTTTTGAAGAACAACAAATGAATTTTAAAGTGAATTATCAGCCTAATCTTTTTTTAAAAGCTGATTCGTTAAAACTAGAACAAATTATTTTTAATCTGTTAGATAATTCTATGAAATACTCTACAAGTGATGCAATCATCTCATTATCTGCATGGAAACATAAAAACGAAATTCATATAGTTGTTAAGGATAATGGGAAGGGTATTCCAAAAAAAGATATTCCGTATATATTTAATCGCTTTTATCGTGTTGATAAATCTCGTTCTCGTTCTCTTGGGGGATCAGGACTTGGCCTTGCGATTGTAAAAGAACTTATGATCGCTCATAGAGCCGAAATTTATGTAAAAAGTGAAGAAAATGTCGGAACAGAATTTGAATTAATTTTCATGGAGGAATAAAATGAAAACTATTTTACTAGTAGATGATGAACGGATGATGCTTGATTTATTAACGCTATACTTATCACCCCTAGGATACCACTGTATAAAAAAGGAATCTGCATTGGATGCAATCGAGTATTTGGAATCAAATACGGTTGATCTCATTTTATTAGATATAATGATGCCTGAAATGGATGGCTTACAAGCATGTCAGGAAATTCGAAAACGTTGGGATTTACCAATTATTATGCTTACTGCCATGAGTGAGAAATCAGACATTGTAAGAGGATTAAATTTAGGAGCAGACGACTATATATCTAAACCTTTTGATGAAGAGGAACTGGTTGCCAGAATTGAAGCAGTATTACGAAGAGGTAACACAAAGTCAGATAATATTACGTTTAAAGGACTCATTCTTAACCAAGATTCCTACCAGCTGTTTTTTCATGAAAAACAAATTCCTTTAACACCTAAAGAATTTGGCATGATGAACCTATTTTTAACCAATCAAAATAAGGTATTTACCCGGGAACATTTAATTACTTCTATCTGGGGGTATCATGTTTCAACAGAAGATAGAACAATTGACTCCCATGTTAGAAATTTACGAGAAAAGCTTAGAAAATCCGGATTCCCAGCTGATGACCACTTGCTTACCGTCTGGGGGATTGGATATAAATGGGAAGGTTAATAGATAATAAAAACCTCAAGCAAAAATATTTTAACTACTTCACTGCATTTTGAAAATGTAATTTTGGAGCTGATCCAATTGAAAACTGCATTCCATATGATTAAACCTTGGGATATTATCATTACAATCTTCCTGTTAATCTTATCTTTAGTACCTTTAAGTATTTTTAGTTTCCAGCAATCAAAAATAAATGCACAAATGGAAGATACTGAATACGTTGCTGTTATTTCAGTCGATGGGGACGAATTAAAACGTGTCAAATTGACTGGACATACTGGTACAGAGTTCTTAAATATACCTGAGATTAAATGTACTCCTAAAACGGTAGAAATAAAAGATGAGTCTATCCGTATCAAGTCTTCTACTTGCCCTGAACAAATTTGTGTTAATACTGGATATATTTCGAAGCCCGGTCCTTCCATCATTTGTTTGCCACATAGGGTTGTTATTAGTGTTGAAACGATTGGTGGCAATATTGATGACGAGGTTATTATTAGTTCTTGATCTATTATCAAGTAAAAACTTTTAATCTACTCCGTTTTAACAAATTTATCAAAAATTCTGCATGAGTTCTGCAATTAATAAAACTATAATTGAATCAAGAAAGGAGATGAATAAGTTGAAAAAAAAGTTAGTGGTTGGAATTTTAACTGGAGCCATTCTTTTAGGTAGTGCAGGAACTTATGCTTTTGCGCAAACCAATGAAGATGGTAATGGCGGAGGAAAATTCAATTTTGGACAATTGTTACCACACATGAAAGAGGTTCATCCTGATCTTTCTACTAAAGAATTAAAGCAGATGTACAATTCATGTCATGGAGAAGATGGTAATTTAGAAAAAAATACAACAAGTACTGAAAATATGATGAATAATCTTTAGTTTAAAGGCAAATCTTATGTTTAGACGTTAACTTGTTAGAGTTCTATAAAGACACTTCATTTTTTCGTCCTATGATCTCAGTTTTCCCTTTTTTCATATATAACTAAAAGGATTGGTTAATTCCAATCCTTTTGGTGTTGGTCCCTATTTTTAATAGAGACCATTATTATTAGTAAATAGAAATCTAATATCTATTCGTTATGTTGTTCCGTATCTGTATGCTGCTCTTCTTCTACAGGAGGACTCGCAATCGCCGTATACGCATAATAAGAACCTACAACAACTATTAAATAAGCAAGAGCTGTTAACACCCATTTCTTCATTAAACATCACCCTTATAGTTTTACTTTTTGCAAACGAAGTGCATTTAGCACAACAGACACTGAGCTGAATGCCATCGCTGCACCAGCAAGCCATGGAGCTAAAAATCCAATAGCAGCTATTGGAATACCAATCGTGTTATAAGCCAGTGCCCAGAAAAGGTTCTGCTTAATATTTCTCATCGTTTTATGACTCATTAGAATGGAATCAGGGATACTATTCAAATCTCCTCGAATCAATGTAATATCTGCGGCTTCCATTGCTACATCTGTACCTGTTCCAATTGCCATGCCGATATCCGCAGTTGCAAGAGCAGGAGCATCGTTAATACCGTCCCCAACCATTGCTACTTTTTTACCTTGCTCTTGAAGTTTCTTCACTTCATCAGCCTTACCTTCTGGCAACACTTCAGCTATAACATGGTCTACACCAGCTTGTTTAGCAATGGCACTAGCCGTTTGTTTATTGTCACCAGTAATCATGATAACTTCAAGGCCCATATCTTTCATCCGTTTAATTGCACTCGTTGATGTTTCTTTAATGGTATCTGCCACAGCTACAAGCCCTGCATAGGATCTATCTACTGCAGCTAACATAGCTGTTTTCCCTTGTTTCTCCAGACCTTCCATCTTTTCTAATACATCATTAATCTCGACATTGTATTTTTTCATAAGGCGGCGAGTGCCTACTAGAACTTCTTTTCCATCAACAATTGCTTTGATCCCATATCCAGGAATATTTTCAAAATCAGAAACCTCTTTTAACCCGATTGATTTCTCTTTAATCCCTTCCACAATTGCTTGTGCAAGAGGGTGTTCAGATTGTTTTTCAGCCGATCCTACAAGGGATAAGAACTCTTCCTCGTTCTTTTCAGTTAATACATCTGTTAGAACGGGTGCACCATTAGTAATCGTTCCTGTTTTATCTAAAATAACCGTATTTACTTTGTGCGTCATCTCAAGATGTTCTCCACCCTTAAAGAGAATCCCGTATTCGGCAGCGCGCCCGGAACCAGCCATAATAGATGTTGGTGTTGCAAGACCAAGTGCGCATGGACAAGCAATAACAAGAACCGCAATTAATTTTTCTAGAGCGGAGGCAAAGTTTCCTGGATCTGCCCAGAAATACCAAATAATAAATGTAATAACAGCAATACCTACAACAATCGGTACAAATATCCCTGAAATGGTATCTGCCATACGTTGAATAGGAGCTTTTGATCCTTGTGCTTCTTCCACAATTTTAATAATTTGGGATAAAGCTGTTTCTTTTCCCACTTTTGTAGCTTTAATTTTTAAAAATCCATTTTTATTGATGGTTGCTCCAATCACAATGTCTCCAACTGTTTTATCAACGGGAACACTTTCACCTGTGATCATCGATTCATCAAGGGCTGATGTTCCTTCTAGCACTTCTCCATCAACTGGAACTTTCTCGCCCGGTTTCACTAATAATATATCGCCGGTCACAACATCTTCCAAAGGAATAATTGTTTCCTCACCATTACGAATAACTGTCGCAGTTTTAGCCTGTAATCCCATTAATTTCTTAATCGCTTCAGATGAACGGCCTTTTGCTTTTGCTTCAAATAATTTACCTAGAATAATTAATGTAATTAAAATAGCACTTGTTTCAAAATAAAGACCTACAGAGTGAGCATTATTTCCAATTGTTTGTACCGATAAATATACACTATAAAAGTAAGCAGCTGATGTACCAAGGGCAACTAATACATCCATGTTGGCACTCTTATTTTTAAGTGCTTTGTATGCACCTACATAAAATTGTTTACCAATAATAAATTGTACAGGTGTTGCTAAGGCCATTTGCACCCAAGGATTCATAAGTGCCTCTGGGACATAAAGATCGGAAGTAAAACTAAAGTGTCCAAACATTGCCCATAGAAGTGGAATGGAAAGAATAGCCGAAAATAGAAATTTCCCTTGCTGTTTCTCAATCTCTTTTTGTCGGTAATCAACGGCTTCTTTTTCGTTTTCATCGCTTTTTACCATTGCACCATAGCCCAAACTTTCAACCCTTTGAATTAAATCCTTTGTCGTAACAGACGATGGATTTAATTCTACAGATGCCTTTTCAAGCGCTAAATTGACATTAGCTTGAAGAACTCCATCCATTTTATTAAGCCCTTTTTCAATTCTGGTTGCACACGCTGCACAGGTCATACCAGTAAGTACCAATTCTTTTTTATCCGTAACGACATCATATCCGAGATCTCTTACCTTTTTCGTTATATCTGAAGGACTCATCACCTCAGGGTCAAACTGGACCATTGCTTTTTCTAACGCAAGGTTTACGTTTGCCTCTTTGACTCCGTCCATTTTATTCAATCCTTTTTCAATCCTTGTTGCGCATGCTGCACAAGTCATGCCCGTAATTTGGAATTGATTTTCAATCACTTTTTCACTCATTCCCATCACCTCATACCTACCTAGGGTATATTTCAATAAAAAAGAGAGCGTGCTTATATTAAGCACGGCCCATACTCCATTACTTCACATCGTAACCTTGATCATCAATTGTTTCTTTGATTTTATCTAATGATACTTCAGCTTGGTTGAATTCCACATCTACTTTTTTGTTTTCTAAATCCACTTTAACATTTGAAACCCCACTAAGAGCACCAACACTGCCCTCAACTGCTTTTACACAATGTCCACATGACATACCTTCTACATTTAGAGTTACTTTTTCCATATTTATCTTCTCCCTTACTTTTTCATTAATTTTTGTATAGTAACTAATACCTCATCTAAAACTTCCATGTCACCTTCTTGAATTCTATTTACAACACAATCTTTCATATGTGCTTCAAGAAGTAACTTTGCTACACCATTAAGCGCTGCTTGAGATGCAGCTATTTGTGTAATAACATCGTCACAATAAGTATCACACTCAATTAATCTTTTTATGCCCCGAATCTGACCTTCAATCCGGTTCAATCGGGTTATAAGGTTTTTTTTCGTATTTTCAGAGTGATGGCTCATTCGCCCATGTGGATGGGAGCAGCAGCTATCCTCCTCTAAAGTTTTTTCATTTTCTAATTCAGGTTCCATTTTACTTCCCTCCTCGATTAAAATATAGCATACCCATGTACCCTATGTAAAGGGTCCTTTTCATGAAAAAGAAAAACGCATAATTCCATTCCTCTAGTTAATTGTATAAGGATAAGATTTGTTTTATTTTAGGATTTAATACTGAAAACTTTGAAACAATTCATTAAGGTAAAAATCGATAGTTTGACGAAAGAAATGGCACAACAAGCGTTTATATCTACTTGATGTGCCATGAGATCTGAATTTACCACACTTAGTCAATCTTCAATAATTGTGCATTAATTGCACAAATAATAGTACTTAGTGACATAACCACTGCTCCAATAGCTGGTGTTATGACTATACCTACACTGAACAAGACACCTGCAGCTAAGGGAATGGCGATTATATTATATCCCGCAGCCCATCCTAAGTTTTGAAACATTTTTCTATGACTAGCTTTTGACAACTTAATGATGTTTAGGATATCTTCTGGATTGCTATTCACTAGTACGACATCAGCAGTTTCAATTGCCACGTCTGTACCTGCACCAATGGCGATTCCTACATCAGCCTCAGCTAAGGCAGGAGCATCGTTAACACCATCTCCAATCATCGCGACTTTTTTTCCACCTTGTTTTAGACCTTTTACATTATCTGATTTTTCATGTGGTAAAACCTCAGCAATTACCTTCGAAAGTCCAAGCTTTTCACCCACATAATTGGCCACTCTACTATTATCCCCAGTCATCATGATCGTTTCAATCCCACGTTCATTCAATTCTTTAATGACTCTAAAAGAAGATTCTCTGATAATATCTGCTAAAGCAATCATTCCTTGTAACACATCATCTTTTAAGACGAAAACAACTGTTTTACCTTGCTTTGCAAGTTTCTCGTACATACTCTCATCAAACGCAATTTTATTCGCTCTCATCGTACCCGGACTAACCACTGCAATTTCTGTATCATTTACTTTTGCAACTAGTCCTTTTCCTGTTAAGTTTTGATAATCTTTAACATTATAAGGCTCTATCTTTCGTTCCTTCCCCTCTTTTACAATTCCTTTAGCAATTGGGTGTTCAGATTGAATTTCAACTGAATAGGCCAATCTAAATAATTCATCTTCACTTACTCTATTAATTGGAATAATATCTGTCACACCGAAGTTCCCTTCTGTTAAGGTACCAGTTTTATCAAAAACGATACGATCTAGTTTAAACGCACTTTCAAAAGAGGTACGATTACGTATTAACAAACCTTTTCTAGCAGCAATGGATGTAGATCTTGCAGTAACCAACGGAGTAGCAAGGCCAAGCGCATGTGGACAAGCAATAATCAAGACAGTAACCATTCTTTCTAAAGCAAAATCTAGTTCACCTGTTGTCAACCAGTAGGCGAAGGTTATGACACCTACAACAATTGCCACATAAAATAGCCATTTAGCAGCGATATCCGCAAATCCCTGGGCCTTCGATTTAGTCTTTTCTGCATCACTAACTAACTTAATTACTTGCGCTAAATAAGTTTCATTACCGGTTTTACTTACTTTGATTTTCAGTACACCTTCACCATTAACCGCTCCGCCAATTGCTTCCATACCCGTGCTTTTTTCTACAGGTACGGATTCACCTGTTAACATGGATTCATCAACGGTTGATTTTCCTTCAAAGACTTTTCCATCAAGTGGGATCTTTTCTCCTGGTTTAACGAGGATCTGATCCCCCGGTTGTAGATCTTCTACACTAACCTCCACAATGTTTCCCGATGCATCAATTTTATGTGCTTCTTTTGGCATCAACTTAATTAACTCTTCCAATGCCTTTGAAGCACCCATAATGGATTTCATTTCAATCCAATGTCCGAGAAGCATAATGACGATTAAAGTAGCTAATTCAAAGTAAAAGTCACTACCTTCAATAAAGAAGGCGGTTAATGTGCTATATACATAAGCTGTTACGATGGCTAGTGAGATTAATAGCATCATTCCAGGTGCTCTTTCTTTCAATTCACTCCAAGCACCGAGTAAAAATGGTTTTCCACCGTACAAAAAGACTATGGTTGAAAGTAAAAACAGTAATAATGTATCACCAGTAAAATTCACATCATAACCAAATAGCATTTCAATCATTGGTGACAAGTATGAAATAGGTATTGCTAAAACTAATGATATCCAAAAGCGTTTTTTAAAGTCCCCTACCATGTGTTCGTGGTGACCAGAATGTCCTCCATGGTTGCTATGATTATGTCCTTCATGTGCACTATGATTATGTTGAACTTGGTCACTATGATTGTGATGTTCATGTCCTTCATGCATACTATGTTCATGGTGGGTATGATTAATGTGATTGTGATGTTCATGAATGTTTTTATTTTCTGGTTTATTTTGCTTTTCCATAGTTAGCCCATCTCCTTTAAATATTTTCCCCTAAAAGATTCCACTCTCATATGCATTATTACTTTTACATATTCTTAGTGACGTTTATTAATAACTGATTATCTAGTTGTGACTCTTTCGTTCTCTTAAACAAAAGTTGGGATTTTTTCCGACAATAAATCTTTTACTAATAAGTTTTATTCTTATACCTCTTCGATTTAATTATAGTATACCCTGGTACCCTATGTAAAGTGTCGTTTCAAACAAAATATTGTTCGTACACTGACACACACAAAGAGCTAATTCTTTTAAGAATTAGCTCTTTGATGGACTTAGTAGGATGCAAGTTTATTTAACAGGTGATAATTCACTTTCGGTTACCCATTTATGGTTTTTAACCTCTTCACCTGTAGTTGTTGTAAAATCAACCATATAAACAGTCGTTTGTTCAGCTGAGTCTATTTCAAGGGTTGCACCCGCCATTCCTTCCATATGGTCTGCCTCTGTTTTTGCTTCTGCTCCAGGCTCTAAAGGGGCTTTCCCTGGATTGACTAACTCTTCATGAATAACCCATTTATGGTCTTCCACTCTTTCTCCACCCGTTGTAGGAGTATAGGATACCGTATAAACAGTAGTGTCATAAGCACCTACTATAGTTGCTTCTGCACTTTTCATCCCTTTCATATGATCAGATTGAATAATTGCTTTACTTCCAACAGGGTATGTTGGTTTTTTCGCTTCTTTCAATCCTTCTGGAACTTCACCAGAACCAGAGTGATTCATATAAGAATGGTCCATTTCCTCCATCTCTTCATCAGTATCTTTTTCCGGATTTTCATTATCGTTAGTTGTCGTTTCTTGATTTCCTGTTTCTTCTTCAACAGGTTGCGCTTTATCATCTGTGTTTGCACATGCACCTAATACTAATATTAAAGAAGCAAGTAGGATGTATAATATCGATTTTTTATTTGTTTTCTTCATTTTCTCATTCCTCCTTTATTTCATTACAAGTATGCCCAAAAATTCACAAATCTTGTCCATTTAACTCATTGATGACTTATAAAAGATAGGGAAATGCATGATAAGCAATTGAATGTAATACATAAATAGATACTTTAAAATAAAAGACTGCCGTTCATTTAGATTTCTTAACAATAGTCATCGCATGGCTACCTAAAGAAGAATAACTTTCAAAAAATAAATCAGCATTATATGTCGTTTGCCCCTTTAAAGGATCCATTACAAACACTTCTTTATCGTTATATCCGTTTAATACAACAGAATGTAAATTAATAAGAGCATTAAAAATTTCCTCTGTTTCATGTAAGTACCAGGAATATTCTATTTTTGGAGGACTTAAATCTCGGGTCATCCATACGACAACGGGAATACCTTGATCTACATACTCCATAATTGTTTCTCTTGAACTACCGCTAATATCCTTCGCCAAATCTTCCCCACCAACTTCTGTGATATAGCGGTTTGCTGCTTCCACAATGGGTGGAGCAAATGTAAAAAAGCCATTATTATCTCTCGGATCTCCAGCATATGCTGCATATGGATTGGAACCGTATAATTTATTATTTGTCCTATGAAAAGGTTGCTTAGGTAAGTATTTATCAGACATCTCCGTTTTAGTGACATCATAATTATAAAAGGTAAGAAGAGATGTAACGGACGTTATTTCACATCCATTTGGCAATTCAGGTATTTGCAGAATAGTATCAACTGGTAAAAATACTTCAGCTTTCTCATTATTTTTATCATCTATTTTTAGAGGATCATTCTTATCATTTTTTTTGTTAAAGTAATGCTCTTCAGTTGATTTTACTAAAGTACTTTTTGCGTCATCCACAATAAATACAAGAATATAGAATTCTATTAAAATGATTAAGACTAAAGAAATTAAAGCTATTTTCTTCTTCAAGCTACATTTCATTCCTTTTAGAAAAAGTAAAGGTTATTTAAAACTATTCACTCGTTTTAAAGTACATTTGATTTGCTAATACATATTTACAAACACTGTATCCTCTTTTGAGAAGATAATTTTTATGGACGTACAAATATTTGTTTCATAATAGATTTCATTAAAGGTATATTTTCTTCAACTTTAAGACCTGATTGTTCGATTGTTTTAAGTGTTTCTCTATTTATGTTAGCTCCCCAAAGTCGCACTGTTAAAGGGTTCAACATATCCATTACTAAACCTACTAACTTATTTTCACTCCTCATATGCTCTAACATTAAGATACGACCAGTTGGTTTACATACCCTTTTTAACTCCTTCAAACCAATCATCGGGTCTGGTACGGAACAAAATACACAAGTAGAGACAATAGAATCAAACGTATTATCAGGGTATGGTAAAGATTGTATATCCGCTTCCACTAATTCTATCGGAAACAAAAAATCTCCTTTTGATACTTTTTCCCTAGCGTATTTTAACATCCCATTACTAAAATCAACACCTGTTAAGGACTGAATATTATTAGGATAATAATATAAATTGGCACCGGTACCTATTCCTACTTCAAGTACTTTTCCAGATACATTTGATAGTAAATTAAACCGCCATTCTTCTTTAATCATTTTATCCATTACATCATATATACCGGAGATCCTATTGTATCGTTTTTTAATTACATCATCTTTATCCAACAATGTTCACCCAATTCTATTTTTAGACTTAAAAATAGTTTCCCACATTAATATGAAAAAACAATGAATTTTCATCTATAAAATTCAGCTGATATCAATTTTTTTTATAAAAATAGCCCCTATTTGTAACTGCTAAACTATAATCAACAGTTTCTGCTAAATAAGATTGAACATTTTTTACCAAAATATTCCTCAGCTGAGATATGATAGATTTACTATCGTTTGTTATAGCTGGAGGGTAAGAAAGGTGGAAAAGTTACTATTGTTTGTGGAAATACATCAATTAAAGAAACAGGGATTTAAAGTAGCAGCCATTGCAAAAAAATTAGAGATTTCTAGAAACACCGTTTATAAATACTTAGATATGAATCTAGAAGAAGCATCAGATTGGATTACATCTCTAGGAAGTAGGAGGAAAAAGTTAGACCAGTATCACGATGATATTCTAAGCTGGTTGAAGGAACATCCTGATCTCTCCTCTGCACAAGTGGAGGATTGGTTAAAAGAGCATTACCCAACATTGGATGTTGGAGGTAGTACCGTTCGCTTGTATGTTAGTCAGTTAAGAGATATCTATCATATACCTAAAGTTGTACGTATTCGATCACATGAGGCTGTAGAGGAATTACCAAAGGGCCAACAAGTTCAAGTAGATTGGGGAGAAATTACTGTTAAAAATTCAGAAAAGAAAGATATTAAGTTATACTTTATCACCTTTGTCCTCTCTCATTCTCGTTATAAGTATGTGGAATGGTTAGATCGTCCTTTTACAACGAGGGATACGATAAGATGCCACGAAAAAGCGTTTCAGTTTTTTGGAGGAATGCCGGAGGAAATTGTTTATGACCAAGACCATCTCATAACTGTAAGTGAGAATGCAGGTGACATTATTTTAACCAGTGAATTTCAGGCATACAAACAAGATCGAGGATTTCGAATTTACTTATGTAGAAAGGCAGATCCCCAGAGCAAAGGTTATGTTAAGACTTCCGTTATGTAAAGATTGACCCCCAAACATGGTGTTAACAACGAAAGCCTTAACATTATTTCTTTACATAATTATCTGCGATTGAAACTCTTAAGCCAGTCTTTCAGATTTGAATCATTATCCCAAATGGCTTCTTCTGAAGGCACGATTTCCTTGCTTGCTGCCTCGATGGCTAGTCTTTTATGCATTGCATCCGCCCTTGCATACATTTCTGTCGTTTTCACGCTTACATGTCCAAGTAAATCTCGGATATAAATTAAATCCACACCCGATTCGACTAACCCCATAGCGGTTGTGTGTCGCATTTTATGCGGACTGAAGTCTGCAGAAATCATATCTGGGGCAATTCTTCGTGCCATTTTTGTATATTTTCCTACGATATAATTAATTCCTTGTCTAGTGAAAGGTTCATTCATGTGATTTTTAAACAGCCATTCACCTAGTTTCTCTGGTTTGTCGTATCTTTTTTGAACTAGATATTTATGAATAAAAGGGATTGTATTGCGCATTAGCGGTACATATCTACTTTTTTGCCCTTTCCCGTGAACCAATAGTGTGAAGGGCTCCTGTAACGACAGATCTTTTATCCGGATTTTTATTAATTCACTGACACGGATTCCAGTTGTATACAGAAGGGATAAAATAAGGTAATCCCGCAACCCATTCTGCCGACTTAAATCTACTTGTTCGATTAATAACGCTACGCCATCAGTTTTAAGATAAGAAATTTCCTTTTGTGGTGCCTTCTTGACCGGTATGCCAAGAATTTTTTGGTATTCATCTAAGTGTTCAGGAAATTCGTACATAAGGAAGCGAATGAAGCTGTTTAGGGCTGCCTGCCTTTGGTTTCTAGTCGATATTCCGTTTGATCGTGTTACCTGAAGCCAGTTCAGGTAATCAACCACATTATTGCGAGTAAGGTCAGATACATCTACCTTATCGGCAGAAATTCGATGTTCATCCTGCATATATGTTAGGAAAAGGATAAAGGAATATCTGTACGAATCAATCGTCTGAGGGGTGCTTCCACAATTGTTCGGAAGGTAACCCGTAAAATATTTGTTCAAATATAAGGCGAAATTGGTTTTTTTCATAACGTGGTTCCCTCCCAAAACACTCTATCTAGTTTTGATTTAAACTTTTCCTCGATATATGGATAAATACCCATGGTTAGCCTGATATAACGTTCTGTTGCAAATATTGTTTTATGCCCCAAATATGTGGACAGGATTGGAAGAGCGACATACATATCCATGCCAGCATCAACCATCTTCTTGAATGAATATACGGCCATGGTATGCCTCCAGTCGTGGATTCTAGGCCCCTTCCCTCCCCCAAGATAGGGAATTCCAGCCTGCCGGAGGAATAACCTGTGCGCCTCATATATGGCATCCCCACTCATTCTACCTCCGGTGGAAGTGGTGAAAATATAGTCTTTGTCATCCAGCAAGTAAAAGCACTTTTCCGCAAATTGTTTCACGAGCACCCTTAGGTCTTCCCCCAATACGATATAGCGCTCGCAATCATTTTTGGTTTCAAACAGCTTGACAATCCCATTCTCCAAATCCACATCCTGTTTTCGTATCCCCAGAGTCTCATTGATTCTTGTACCGCAACAATACAACAGGCGGAATAAGACCGGGTATTGGATTGCGGCCTTTCGGTTTCGGGAAGATTCGTAGGTATCCACTGCGTGGAAATACCTTCTTATTTCATCCTCGGTATAAATATAGGGTTGGAATTCCGTCGGTTTAAATTTGATATCCTTGGTAACATATACATTGTAGCCCTTCTGACAGAGGAACATAAGAAAATGCTTGACTCCATTAATCCGAGAATAATGTGTAGTTGTGGCTTCAGCATCTTTTTTTTGTAGCCACCTTGCCGCATCTTCTGTAGTGAATATAGGTTCTTTAATCCCTAGTCGGATGCAGAAACTGTCAAAATGACGTAGATGGGTACAAAAACTAATAGCCTTATAGCCCGAAGCCACTTTATATTCAAGATAGGCATTCATTTCATCGGCAAATACAGAGTGGAATACTGGTGTGTTCATTCATTGCACCTCCCATCTAAAATGTGCTGAATGCAGTTCGGGCATGGGAAGGGGGCATTGCTTCAGTTTCTTTACATCGACGGCTAGATAAATTTTGGTTGTTTCTGTATTTTGATGCCCCATGACGGTACTAATGACGGGCATGGATACGTTTCTTTTTAGCATGTTGGTCGCAAGACTATGCCGCAAGGAATGGGCACCATGCTTCTTTGCCTTCCAATTTTTAATGTTCGCCTTGCCCATATACTTTGAAACAATGGAGTGGACGGTCGGTGGGGAAAGCGGCTGTCCTTTTTTGACAGTATCAGCGGCTACAATAATTTCTTCAGCGTTCGTTTTCGGGCGACCATGCTTTAGATAATCGATGATGGCATTTCCGACTGATGAAAGAAGAGGGTATTCTACCGGTATATCAGTCTTGCTTTGGTTAAAACTAATGACATTATTATCCCAGTCAATCTGAGTGAACCGGAAGCTTACGATATCCTTTGTACGCCAGCCATATTCCGCAGCTAAAAGTAAAATAAGGTAATCCCTTTTTCCGATCGAAGATGAACGCTCCACGGAAGCAATCACGCTGCTTATTTCTTGTTCTTCGTATGTTGTGGGGATTTTACAATGTTTTTTATAATTATCAGCGAGAACAAAAATGGAACAGTCCTTTTTTGTCAGTCCGTTATCGTAAGCATGTCGTAGAAAAATCCGTAAAGTTGATCCGCTGTTATGCCTTGAGGCAGGGGAGTAATCCATAGATTTGAAAAAGTTTTCTACTATGTCTACATTCAATTCTTCCAGGACCAATGAACGCCCGTTGAGGAACATATGAAATTCATACAAATACTGTTTCTTATTTCTTATCGTTTCATCGGATAGATGCAGGACGTTACTAGCATATGAAAGATATGATTCTATGATTTTACCAATTTCACCATCAAAAATTCGTTCAACACGAGGGGTGCGGAATTCAAAATCTCCATCTTTTTGGTAAGAAATCAACATTCGCACTGCCCTGAGTCTTACCCGATCCTTTTTGTTTACAATTTTCGTTAGGATATGATCCCCAAAAACCTCATCACAGTATGCAAAGCCGATAGACTCGGAGAAATCCGTGTGTTGATGTTCTTTCATCCATTGTTGTAGCCTATCCCATTCCGTTTTGATTTTCAGGTAATGCATACCGCCGTATTCACGGCTAATTAATTCATCTTGGCACAAGGAAACGAGCTTTTTAAAATCCATAACCAAACCTCCTAAAATGTTTGGTTACTTCGTAACACAGATGATTTATTATGTAAAGAAATAGGCATTAAGTATAGGGATATCCTTGAAAAGAAGCCTATTTCTTTACATAACAAAAATCTTAACATAACCCTTGCTACGGGGATCAAAAGGAGCTGTGTGCGTTAAGGTAATTCCCAATTGTGCGCATGCATATTGAAGTGTTTCAGATCGATAGATCTTACCATTGTCCGTATAGATGATAGTGGGCTTTCCTCTACGTATTAAAGCTTCTTTTGTTACTATTCTTAAACCATCGAATTTTTCCGTTGAAAAAAATTGTGCATATGGAACGATTCTAGAACAGTCATCGATATATGCTATAAGAAAGGTTTTCTTTCTTTTTCCGTCCATTGGCACATAAGGACCATGAGATAAATCCCCCTGCCAAAGGACATTTACCTTTTCATGAGCGAATCTTTTTCTTTCAGGAATGGCTAAAATTTGTTTTCCGTATGAGTAAAATGTTTGTGGGAGAATAAATATCCTTTTTGTCTAGTTGGGGGACGAGTCCCCCAACTAGACAAAAAGGCCACCAAGCGAG